>CAZPNG010000097.1:0-11571 GCA_964587845.1 uncultured bacterium
TAGATCCCTGGGGTGAAGAAAAACAGAAAACCGCACCACAGTCGAGTCCAAGCTTTGATTGGAAAGCATTCTGGGCTGAATTCGGTCAACAAATAACCGGAATAGAGCTGATAGGGCCATCTATCAGCATTACTCACTGGAAGAATCCCAAGGAGTTCAAGAGGATCGCCAAGAAGTTCGGGGGTAAGTTTGGAGCGAAGTTTGTGCCAGCCATTGGTTGGACACTGACGCTTGCCGACTTTGCAAGGGCTTTGCAGGCTGGCATCGAAGCGGGGACTGCGGGTCAGGGTGGCGAGTAGGAGGAATTATCCTTGAAGGGATCCGGAGAATCTCTTGCCGTTAGGGCTACGCGGTTGTTGACCTTCGCCCTCATTCTACCGGTCGTTGGTTTGGTCGTGTTGAATGTGGTTAACCACACAATGTTAGCAGGACGTTTCAATTCGTGGCTGCCTGGGCTAACTTCATTCTCTCTGAAGCTTTGTGGGCTAAGTTTCATCGTGGGCTTTTCAATAGCCACCGGCAAGCGGGGTCAAGTATTCAACTGTCTGAGAACTCTGGTGGTTAGTCTAGCTATTCTGACTCTGGTTTTTCATACTTTGCTCGCTCTCTGCAGCTTTCAATCGATGGGCGGCCTGAAGTTATGGCTTGTACCAATAGCCTCGTGGACAGGCAAGATCGTGGGAGTCGCATTTGGGATCCTAGCTCTCGGGATAGCGCTGGATCGTGCTGCTGGGAGGAGACAGTGAGGGGGCGTGTATCAGGAATCGGAGACCAGATCAGTTTCCTCGTCCGAAGCAGCTGACCTCCCCCATAATTTACGTCCACTTGAAAGTAGAGTCTGTGTCACGCTGACCCTCTCCCAAAAACTAGACCGTTCGGAACTTAAGGATTTGACCTTCTGACCCTCTCGCAGGCTGATCCTCTGCCCCATCAGCGTGCAACTTGCTTCCGTTAAAGGATTTCGGTAGACTGACGTCAATTGATACATATGGACACCCTTTCATCTGCCAGTTCAGGGCCTGCTCAGCAAGCGCCCCCCGCTTCGGATCCGCAGGGCGTGCGCCTCAAGCTTCTGGCCTTCTTTCTGATCTCCGGAGCGTGCGGCCTCATTTACGAAATCGCCTGGCTGAGAGTCTTGGCGCTCGTCTTCGGGAACACCACGTACGCGACGAGCACTGTCTTGGCGGGCTACATGGCCGGCCTGGGCCTCGGGGCGTTGTACTTCGGAAAGCACGTGGACTCAAGCGGCCGGCCCCTGCGCCTGTACGCTATGCTGGAAGGGGGCGTGGCGCTCTACGCCCTCCTAACTCCCCTCGTCTGGAAGGCGGCTGAACTTCTTCATCTCGGTTTTTACCGGGCCGTGCACCCCTCGTTCGCGGTCTTCGCGCTCTTCAAGTTCGCCGTCGCCGTCGCGGCGCTTCTCGTCCCCACCTTTCTCATGGGCGGCACCTTGCCGGTCGTCTGCAAGTATTTCGTGCGCAGGAATCAGGACGTGTCCCGGGAGGTGGGATTGCTCTACGGCGTCAACACCTTGGGCGCGATGCTGGGCGTGCTCGCGAGCGGGTTCTTCTCGCTCGCGGTCCTGGGTGTGTGGCAGTCGGTTTTCGTGGCCGCCGCAGCGAATGTGGCGATCTACGTGGCCTGCCGAAAGTTGTCGCAGCAGGTGGGGGAGCAGCCGCACGCGGGCGGCGCGGCGGCACCCGTGGCCCCTGCCGGGTCAGGGTTGAAAGGTGTGCCGTTGGCGCTCCTGGGGTTGTTCGCAGTGTCGGGCGCCGTGTCCATGATCTATGAGGTGGGATGGACGCGCGTGCTGGCTACCACGGTGGGGAGCTCGGTGTACGCCTTTTCGGTGATGCTGGCCACGTTCCTGTTCGGCCTCGCGGCGGGCAGCTTCCTGTGGAGCCGCCTGGCGGGCAGCCTGCGGGCCGGCCTGGCGGCCTTCTCGGTCTTGCAGCTGGCTACGGCTGCTTTCGGCCTCCTGGGGGTCAACCAGTTCGATGACCTTCCTTATTACTTCCTGCGGATGTACGCCTGGTCGGGCGGACTGGGTTGGGCGCTGGATGTGGGGCGGTTCTTCCTGTGCAGCATCGTGATGTTGCCGCCCACCCTGTGCATCGGGGCGCTGTTTGCGTGCTTCATCGAGGTTTACAGCCGGTGGGGCGGCGTGGGGCGGCGCGTGGGCGTGGCGTACTTCGCCAACACGATCGGCGCCATCCTGGGCTCCGTTCTCACGGGTTTCGCCCTCATTCCCGCGATCGGGATTCAAAGCACCCTGCTTCTCGCGGCGGCGCTCAATGCGGTGGTGGGCATAGCGGCGTTCTTCCTCTCATCCGAGAACTTTCGCTGGAAGCGCATGGGGGTTGTAGGCGCCATGACGGCGCTGGTGGTCGTGAGCGCCAACGCCGTGGAGCCGTGGAACAAGAAGGTGCTGGCGAGCGACATCGCCGTCAAGCCGATGCCGCTTTTGAATTTCACCCGTGAGCAAATCCAGGAGTCCATGCGCGAGAAACAAATTCTTTTTTACCGGGAGGGCGTAAGCTCGACGGTGAGCGTCACGAAGCTGCGTGACCGCATTTCTCTCGCCGTGAACGGCAAGGTGGACGCGTCGACCGGAGACGCGTTCACGCAGTATCTGCTGGGACATCTGCCCATGCTGGTGACGCCGAACGCCAAGCGCGTGTGCGTGATCGGCGTGGGAAGCGCATCGACCGCGGCGGCCGTGGCGGCCTACCCGGTGGAGCGCATCGACTGCGTCGAGCTGGAGCCGGCGGTGATCGAGGGCGCCAAGTTTTTCTCAAAGCTCAATCGCGACGTCTTGAAGGACCCGCGCGTGCGCACCGTGCTGGAGGACGGCCGAAACTTTCTGGCCGTCAATCCCGATGCCTACGACGTCATCATCTCCGAGCCGTCCAACCCCTGGATGGCGGGCGTGGCCAACCTGTTTTCCTATGAGCATTACCGCACGATGGCCAAGCGCCTGACGCCGGGCGGCACCGTGTGCCAGTGGTTGCACGCCTACAGCATGTCGCGCGAGGACCTGCGGATGATCCTGCGCACCTTCAGCCTGGCGTTCAAGGACGTGAGCTTGTGGACGTCGCTGTACCCGGACCTCATGCTGCTGGGCCGCAATGAAGCGGCGCCCATCGATTTTAAATACCTCCAGGAAGCGTTCCGCAACCCCGTCGTGGCGGGGGATTTCGCGGCGCACGGCGTGCGCAAGCCCGAAGGGTTGTTCTCTTCTTTCTGGTTGGGGGACGCGGAGATTCGGCAGGCGTCGGCGGGAGCCAAGATCAACAGCGACAACCACCCGGTCCTGGAGTTTTCGGCGCCCCGCTACCTTTACAGCAACACCACGCAACCCAACTTTGAATATCTCGACGGACTGCGCACGTGGGCGTTTCCACCCATTCTGAACCTCGAGCCGCCTGCGATCGACAACACGTCGTTTCTCACGGCTGTCTCGCGGGGTTTCCTGGCGAAATCCATGTTCCGGCAGGCGGAGGTGATGCTCAACCGCGCGCGCCAGGTCAACGCCGAGGACCCGGTTTTTCTGGAAACGTTGGGGATCTTCCTTTACTCCTCAGACCGCCTGGACGATGCGGCGCCGATCTTGCTGCGCGCCGTGAGTTTGAATCCGGCCTCGTTCGACACGTATTTGTACCTCGGAAAGACGGCCCAAAAGCAGGGGGGGCTTGATCGCGCGGCGGGCGCGTATGCCCAAGCGGTGGCGCTCGCGCCCGACAACCCCGAGGGCTTGGTGGCCCTGGCCGACAGTCTGTTAGCAGCCAAACAGCCCGCTGCCGCGCTGCCCCTTTACGACAGGGCGATCACCCTGAAGGGCGGCTCCGACTTCGACCTCCTCACCCGCATGGGGGACATTGTTTTTGAGATTGGGGACATGAGTCAGAAGGTGTCGATCTCGGAGGTCCTGATGGAGCGCTACCCGCGCTGGGGCGGCGCGTACACGCGCTTGGGGCAGCTCCTGGAAGCTGAGGGAGCTTTCGAGCGCGCGCTGCCCGTTTACCAGTTCATGGCACGCGAGTTTCCCGACGACGCCGCGAGCTTCCTCAACCTCGCGCGCGTCTATGAAAAGCTGGGCCGTCCCGCCGACATGAAGAAAGCCATCGAGACCGCCGTGCGCGTTCAGCCGGCGCTCGCTTCCCACCCGGAAATCCGCAAGATCCTAAGCTGATCCCCGCGTTACGCGCCGCCCTCGAGGGCTTTCCTTAGATAATCAAGGTAGTGCTGCTTGATGACGTTGGCGGGAATCGCGTAGGTCTCGCGGTTTCCACTCGTCTCTCCGGCCGCCGCCAGCCCCACCAAGCTCCCGTCCTTGTCCAGGAAAGGGCTCCCGCTGTCCCCCTGGTAGACCTCGAAGGAGGCGCGGATCAGGCGCGTTTGCGCCGCTGCGCCTTCCTGGCGCGTGCCCAGGCCGCTCACCACGCCCTCGCTCACCGTGTTCTTGAGGAGCGGGGAGTGGCCCACGGAGTAGACCGGGCTTCCCAACGCGAGGGCATCGGAGTTCGAGAAGGGGACAGCGCGCAGGAGCTGCTTCGCGTCGATGCGAAGGATGGCGACGTCGTCCTGCAGCACCTCGTGCACCAGCGCCGCAGCGGCCGATTCGCCGTCCGCGAAGGTCACGGTGATGCGTCCGGCCTGATTCACGGTGTGCGCGTTCACGGCAATGAGGCCCGAGGCGTCGATGATGACCCCGGCCCCGGTGCGCGTGAACGCCACGGGCGCGACCTTGCGCAGGACGACGATCTGGCCGCTGGCCGGATCGATGAAGCCCTGCGGGTCATCGGCGAAGACCGCCGCGCTTTCGGCCTTCACGTTCACCACCGAGCGGGCGGCGGCCATCACCGATCCCAGAACGGTTTCGCCGGCGCGAGCCGTGCCGCAAGCCGAAACCAAAATGAGAATCGTGACCCACCTATGGCACGCGCCGCTCAAAGACGATCTTCTCCTTTTCGTGGGCTGCGATGCGCCCGGCAAACTGCTTGAACTCCGCGTACTTTTCCACGGGAATCGTGCCGCCCTCGATGACGAATTTGCCGTGGCTCGCGAGAGTGCCTGCGTTCCACTCGTACCGTTGCTCGTAGGCGCCGAAGGGGGCGGTCAGGGCGATCTCGGGGGGAAGCGATTTCGGGGCATAGCCGGCAGGGATCTTGTAGGTGGTTTCCTGAATCGAGACTTCGCCTTCCCTTAGAAACAAGGGATAGGTACGGGTGTCGGTGGACCCCAGCGACGTGAAGCCCGCGGGAGCGAGCCGCTCGGGCTCGAGGAAAAGTAGGTTCCCTGCCTGCTGGGCAAGGCCCACAATGCGGGCCTTGGCGCTTAAAATGAACGGCTGGTAGGGGTCGTCGAGATTGGAGAACTCGTAGTTCACGAGGTCGCTTGAGGGGAAGCGGTCCCGGAGCGCGCCCTCGAAGATATCTTTCAGCAGGGAAGGATTGGTCCTGCGCACCATGTTTCGAAAGCCGGCGGCGGCTACGCCGTGCATGCGGACCGTCTCTTCGCTGTACGCAGAAGCATCCTCCAGAATCACCAGGGTTTGCTCGACCTCGGTGCGGTTGCTCTGCTCGACGGGGGTGAGTGGAGTCTTGGTGAAGTGGGGCTCGAGTGAATCGAGGATCAGCACGTCGCAGTTCTCTTCAGAGGGGTCGAGAAACGTGTGCGGCACCAGCGGCAGGGTGGGGTCCATGTAGAGGGGGCCGCCGGAGGGTTGGGTGACGCCCACAATCATGTGGCTGAAATCCAACGACGGGATGTCGGCCAGAAAGCGGCCCTGGTTGGAAGGCTTGATCAGCACCCCGTGACTGTCGATGCCCGCGGCGCGCAGCAGGGCGATCAGGAGCCCTGACTTTCCCTTGCAGTCCCCGTATCCGTGTGCGAGCACGTAGTCCGGAGGGTAGGGCTTGAATCCGGAATCGCCCAGCGTCACGCCCACGTACTCCGTCTCCTGCGAAACAAACCGGAAGAGCGCCGCGATCACTTTCTCGCGGTCGTTCTCGATCCCCAGCGTGAGTTCACGAACCTTGTCTTTGATCGGAAACGAAGCCTGCTTGAGCGACTGCTCGAAGAGGGGCACGTACCACTCGGTGAGCGTTTTCCAGGACGGCATCGTCGAGAAGAAGACGTACGAATCCACGTCAAAGCTCGGAGGGATCGCGGGTTCGTTGGCGTTGGGCGACGCGACGGGCCGGGGGGCCCACTCGTAGACCGTTCGCTCGCTCGTCTGCGTGATCTTGGGTTCCCGGTCATGCGGGAGGGTGGACCGGTAATGGGCGGGCATCCCGACCGGCAGATCGATCACGAGATGAGAATCCAGCGTGGTCAGGCCCAGGGGGTAAACGAAATACGTCATGAACACGCCCTTCACGATGGGCTCGCGGATGCGGACCGTGAAGGACAGCTCGAGGAAATCGCCCACGGCCACGTTGGGCAGCACCATTTGGCGAACGCGCAAGTCGCTGAAGAGGGGCTGATCCTGGAAAACCGCCACGTCTTGAGCGAGCGCTCGGTCCGCGGAGAACCGCCGCCCGTCGGGCTTGATGGTTTGCGCGGTGTGGACCGTGAGGTCCTCCTTGGCTTGATTATAGGGCAGGTTCACCTGGGAAAACTTTTTGCCGGCCTCGTTGAGCACGCGCGTGAGTTCGTGCACCTCGGTCTCGGCCGTGCCGTCGGGCTCCACGCGGTGGCGCACGTTTTTCAGCAGGATCACCACGGCGTCGTTGGGAAGGTCCTCCGGCCCCGGCGCGGCATCAATCAGGGACTTGATTTCGTCGCGCTGTTTCTGTTTGGATGCGGTCTCGGCGCGCTCGAGCGCGGGCGTCGCGGGCGAGGCGGATTCTTCGAGCGTGGGAGGAGTCAGGGGAGACTCGGCGGCACCGGCCCCGGCGCCGCCGAGCACTACGGTGAGCGTGACCCAAACGATGCGGGCAAAAGACATGCGAATATTATACCCTTCATTGACGCAGGGGGCCGAAGAAGTATAATACGGGCTCCCTAGTTTTCGCTCCGGAGGTTCCTCTCTTGAAGACCGTTCGTGACTTGGACGTAAAAGGAAAGCGGGTGCTGGTGCGCGTCGATTTCAACGTGCCCCTCGACGCGATGGGTGCCATCAGCGATGACGCCCGCATCAGGAAGTCCCTGCCGACCCTACAGCACATTCTGGAGCGGGGGGGAGCGGTCATCGCCATGTCCCACCTGGGGCGCCCCAAATCGCGCGCCGACCAAGGGTCTTCCCTGGCCCCCGTGGCCAAGCGCCTGGGGGAGCTTCTCAAAAGGCCGGTCTCCTTTTTGGAGGACTGCGTGGGCGACGGGGTGCGCGCTCGCGTATCCAAGGCCAGGCCCGGGGATGTCTTCTTGCTTGAGAACCTGCGCTACCATGCCGGCGAAGAGGCCAATGACCCCGAGTTTGCGAAGGCATTGGCCGAGCTGGCGGAGGTCTACGTGAACGACGCCTTCGGCTCGGCTCATCGGGCCCACGCCTCTGTCGAGGCCGTGACGCGCCTCCTGCCGTGCGGAGCGGGATTTCTCCTTGAAAAGGAAGTGGTTTATTTTCGTCGTGTGGTGGAGGCGCCCGAGCATCCCTTCGCGATGATCCTGGGCGGCGCAAAAGTGCGCGACAAGATTCAGTTGCTCGAAAACCTCCTGCCCCGGGTCGACCGCTTGTTGATCGGCGGAGGCATGGCGTACACCTTCTTGAAGGTCCAGGGGCATTCCATCGGCCGAAGCAAGCTCGACGCGGAAGGTGTTTCGGTCGCGGAGCGCCTGCTGCGGGACGCCGAGAAGCGGGGCGTCAAGCTTCAGCTGCCCTGCGACCATCGCATCTCCAACCGCTTCGACGCATCCGAGAAAGCTGTTGTTTGCGGCATCGACATTCCCGACGGCAAGATGGCCCTGGACATCGGGCCCGAAACCGAACAGCGGTTTATCTCCGCGCTGGCTGGATCCAAGCTCGCGGTTTGGAACGGCCCGGTCGGCGTCTGCGAGTTTTCGGAATTCGCTCACGGCTCTCAGGCCCTGGCACTCGCCCTGACCCAGCTCACGGGTTGCACCACCATCGTGGGCGGCGGGGACACAGCGGCGGCCGTCAAGGCGTTCGGTCTGGAGGACGCCATGTCGCACGTTTCGACCGGCGGCGGGGCAAGTTTGGAGTTCTTGGAAGGCAAGGTCCTGCCCGGCGTCGCCGCGCTCGATGCTCAAGCCGTGGCGGCCACGAGGTCCCGATGAGACACCCCCTCATCGCCGGCAACTGGAAGATGAACAAGACCGCCAAAGAGGCGGTTTCCCTTGTCAACAGCATCAAGGCCGGCGTCCACCTGATGGGGGACGTCACCATCGTCCTCTGCCCGCCGTTCATTGCCCTGCCCGCGGTGGCGCCCCTACTCGACGGCACCACGATCGAGCTGGGCGCGCAGGATCTTTTTTGGGAGCCGGAGGGCGCCTATACGGGCGAGATCTCCCCGCTCATGCTCAAGGACTGCGGCTGCCGCTATGTGATCGTGGGACATTCCGAGCGCCGGCAGCACTTTCGCGAGACGGACCATGACGTCAATCGCAAACTCAAGGCTGCGCTGCAATTTTCCCTGCTCCCCATTGTGTGCGTCGGCGAAACCCTTGCGGAGCGCGAGGCAGGCCGTACTCACCAGCGTCTGGAAGAGCAGCTCACCGGATCTTTCGCGCAACTGAGCCAGGATGACTGGGAAAAGCCCGCGGTGGCGTACGAGCCCGTGTGGGCCATCGGCACCGGCCGCACGGCCAGCCCCGAGCAAGCTCAGGATGCCCACGCTTTCATCCGCAGCTGGGTGGCGCGGAACGTCGGGCGGGAGGCGGCCGGGCGCCTGCGCATTCTATACGGCGGGAGCGTCACACAAGCCAACAGCGCGTCGCTCTTGGCTGAGCCCGACGTCGACGGGGCCCTTGTGGGCGGCGCAAGCCTCAAGGCGGAGTCCTTCATCCGCATCGTGGAGAGCGCCGCCAAACGTCAGGTAAAGGTGGTGCGGTCATGACCCTCTTGATCGGGGTGGTGCACGTCGTTGCCTGCCTGGTCCTCATCCTGGTGATTTTGCTTCAAGCCGGCCGGGGGCAGGGGCTGTCGGGCGCGAGCATGGGCGGCAGCTCCACACAGTCCATCTTCGGCACGCGGGCCGCCGACTTTCTCACCAAGGCCACTACCGTGTCGGCCATTCTTTTTCTCGTCACGTGCATCAGCCTGGACCTGATGTACGCGCGGCGCAGCCGCTCGCTTCTGGAAGCGGCGCAAACGCCCACAGCCGGCCTCACGGCGGATGCTTTCCGCAAGGCCCTCGACAAGCTCAAAGCGTCGGTGGGCGGTCCCGACGGCGAGGCCGCGCAAAGCTCCGCGGATGCCAAGGCGCCCGAGGCCGGCGTTGCGCCGGCCGAGCCTGCCGCTGCGCCACAGGCCGAAGCGGACAGCGAAAAACCTCCAGACGTCCCCCCCGCTCAAGAACCGAGCAAGCCTTAGAGCACCTAACACGCTTCAAGACAGGGGGGTGACTTCATGGGTCCCTCAATGAGCGTGAGTCAAACGGCGCCCCTCGCGCAAAGCGTCCGCTATCTCAAGGGCATCGGTCCCCGGCGCGCCGAGCTCTTGGGCCGCATCGGCGTCTCTAGGGTTCGCGATCTCCTGCAGTTTTATCCCCGGCGCTACGAAGACCGCTCCTCTTTTATTCCCATTGGAACCGTCAAGGCCGGTGAAAATGCCACGGTGCGCGGCCGCGTGGCCTGGGTGCGGTTGCGCCCCACACGGCGGGTCCTGCTGCTCGAGGCGGGCATCGAGGACGGCTCGGGCGAGATCGTCGCCACGTGGTTCAATCAGCCGTACCTGGAGAGCCATCTGCCCGTCGGCCGCGAACTCATCCTCTCCGGACCCGTGCGATTTCACAAGACGCTGCGCTTAAACGCGCCCGAGTACGAGGTGCTGGAGCCGGGCTCGGGAGGCGTTCACGTGGGGCGCATCGTGCCTGTCTACTCCATCACGGAAGGTTTGAGTGAGCGCTGGCTGCGCGCGGTCATGAAGGACGTGGTGGATCGATTTGCAATGGTGCTTGCCGACCCGCTACCGCCTGAAGTCCGTGAACCCGAGAAGCTGATGCCGCTTGCTGATGCGGTCGCACAGATCCATTTCCCGTCCGATTGGGAGAGCCAGCGGCGCGCCCGCGAACGGGTCGTCTTCGACGAGTTCTTCCTATTCGAGCTTTCGATCATTGCTCAGCGCAAGATTGCTGACCTGGAGCAACATGCCCCTGCGTTCGCCGCTTCGCGCGGCGCGCGGGCGGCCTTCGAACGCCTGCTTCCGTTCCGGCTCACGGCGTCCCAAAGCCGAGTCCTCGAGGAGCTTGAGGGCGATCTCGCTCGGCCCGTCCCCATGCAGCGTTTGCTGCAGGGAGACGTGGGGTCGGGCAAGACCGTGGTGGCCGCCTTCGGCATGTTTCTCGCCAAGCGCGCAGGTTGGCAAAGCGCTCTGCTGTGCCCCACCGAGGTGCTGGCGCAGCAGCACGCCCGCACCCTGGACCGGCTGCTTGGCCCGCAGGGCCTTCGCGTCGCGCTTCTCGTGGGCGGACTCAACGCCCGAGTGGGCGATCCCCTTCGGGAAGCCCTCGGAGCGGGCGAGATCGACGTCGTGGTGGGGACCCACGCGCTCCTGGAGGAGCGGGTGGCCTTCGCGCGGCTCGGCTTTCTCGTGGTCGACGAGCAGCACAAGTTCGGCGTCCGGCAGCGGGCGCTGTTGTCGATGAAGGCGACGGGAGGCGACGACGATCGCAAATCGTCGAGCTCGAATCCCGACGTGCTGGTCATGACCGCAACACCGATTCCGCGGACTTTATGCCTGACGCTCTACGGGGATTTGGATGTTTCGGTGTTGGATGAAATGCCGCCCGGGCGGGGAAAAGTCGAGACGAAGTTTTATCCGGCCGCGCAGGCTCCGGAGGTTTACCAAATCGTCCAGACAAAAGTGCGCGCCGGCCAGCAGGCGTATGTTGTTTATCCGCTCGTCGAGGAATCGGAAAAACTCGACCTGAAGGCGGCCCGGGCGATGTATCAGCATTTTGTTAAAAATGAATTTAAGGATTTTAAGGTGGGGTTGATTCACGGCCAGATGAAGCGCGGCGAGGCCGAAGTGCTTATGGAAAATTTTAAAAATAAGAAAGTCGATGTCCTGGTGGCGACCACGATCCTCGAGGTCGGGGTGGATGTCCCCAACGCGAATGTGATGGTTATTGAGCACGCCGAGCGATTTGGTTTGTCGCAGCTGCACCAGTTGCGCGGACGGATCGGCCGCGGCAGTCAGGACGGGTTGTGTCTGCTTATCGGCGAGCCGCTGACCGAGGATGCCAAGGCGCGGATCGCGGCGATCCTGGCCTCAACCGACGGATTTAAAATCGCCCAGCAGGATTTGCTCATCCGCGGGCCCGGTCACTACTTCGGCCGTCATCAACACGGTTTGAATGAATTGAAATTCGCCAATCCCGTTACGCAAATTGACATCCTGGAATTGGCGCGCCGGGAAGCCAGGGACCTTATGCAGCAGGATCCTGAATT
>CAZPNG010000098.1:0-2738 GCA_964587845.1 uncultured bacterium
AGGTCGGGCGGATCGTGTGGCCTGAGGAATCGGACCCTCGTTCCGGGCAGGTCTACAAGAGCCGCAGGTTCCTGTCCCGCGGGGGCGATCCGATGCAGACGGAATTCTTCGGCGGGCCAGGTGTCTCCGGATCGCACAACCATCCCTATGTTCACCAGGTGGACTGGGCTTCCTTGCTCACGCCTCGGGAGCGGACGTACATCCGCGAGCACAGGAAGAGCTTGCAGGAAGCCATGCGCGAGGCAGGCAAGACGGAGTTCGTGGACTTCGGGCCGGTGCAAGTCTTGCCGTCCTCGGCCAACAATCCTGAATTAAGCATCGACCATCGCAACCGGATCGACCCTGCGACGGGACAGCCGCGCAAGGCGATGATCACGAGCCCGCTGGGCACGACACTTTACTGGGGAGAGGGCCCGGCGAGCGAAACAGACAAGACGGTGGTGGAAGTCCTTGCTCCGGACGGCAGCGTTGAGCGGACGTATCAGTTCGGCGTGGATGAGGAGGACCAGGTACGGCTCCTTGCCTATCGGCTCGCTCGCGGCAAGATCGATGCCGATGGGAAGCTCGTCGATGGATCGGCTCGCCATATCAACGTGACGTGGGTGACGCGCAAGGGACGTCTCGATCAGCCATTCAAGGTTCGCAGCGAGTTCCGCTCGTGGGCTTGGATCCGTGAAGATCACGCCCGCGCCCTGGACTTCATCCCGGCTTTGCTTCGCAGCGAGCAAGAGGCGCGGCCGGAGCCGGCACCGGCTGCTCCGGCAGGGAGTGCGGCTGCCGCTTCAGCTACGTCCGCCGTGGGTGTGCCGGCTCCTGCGCTTGCTCCTGCAGGTTTGCCCGCTGCAGTGGGTACCGTGTTCGCTCCGGCGCGCGTCCTTGCTCAGCGCAAGGCGCAGGTCGTGGTCCCGCGAAATGCAGCTGGTGCGGGGCGCTCTGAGAAAAAGAGGGAACAAGCCCGTTCGCTGCGCGCGCCCAAGCTGGTCACGCCCTTTGAGCCCAAGGACCAGATAGTCAACGTTCCCTTCATGAATCCGGACAACATCCTCTTCCGGCCTCGGTTTGACTTCGAGAATGTGCCGGTACCTCAAGCCGCAGCGCCGAAGAGCGAGCCGCCCGCCGCTGGGTGGGCAACGGGCGCCTCCGCCATCACCTTTGGGTTGTTCGCCACCGTGGCCCAGAGCGGCCGCCTGAGCCGCGACAGCTTCATCGGCCTGGCGCTGCTCGAAGCCGCCGCGGCGATCTATCGCTCCGAAATCCTGCTGTTCCTGGGCGCATTCGCCGCCGTTGCCATGAGCCTTTTCTTCGTGATCCTCGCCGTCCGCTATGCGCTCGCCATTCGCAGAGCCCGCGCGGCCGTGCGCTCGACCGAGCTCCCGGTGGAGGCGCAGTTCGCGGTCGATCAGATTCTCATGCGCCTGGTACGGGGCGGCGCGCCCCGCGAGATGCTCGGCTCGGTGGCTGCCGATTTGGGCGCTCTGGCCAAGAACGATCCGGCGCTGTTCGACCGGTTCCACGCGCTCTTCCTCGATCGGACCTTAATCAAGCAGGTGGATGTCGTCTCCCCGCAGGCCGAGCCGCTCCTGCGCGGTCGCATCGGCTTGACGCGCCATTCACAGGGCGCCGTCCTCCTCAATCGTGACATCCTGTCGGCACAGTCGCACAAGATCATTCCGGCCCTGGTGGAAGAAGTGGAGCACGCGGCCGAGGAGCGTGAGCGCGATCTGGGCCGAGCGGCGCCCCTGGCAAGCTTCCGCGACGCTGTGGCGGAGGAAGCCCGCGTGCGCGGGCGGGCTGCGCGCGCCGCCCAGGCCGCGGGGCACCTTGACCTTGCCGCAATCCTTACGGATTCCGCCGCCAGGATCCGCGAGGATGAAATCTACGGGGCCGCGCAAGTGCTCGGCATGTCGGAAAGCGAGTTGGAGGAGGCCCTCGGAAGCGCGTCGCCCTACGCCCAAGGTCTCTTTGCCGGGCTGGCATCGGCCGATTTCGACATCGACCTTTCCGTGCGCGTGATCGTGCCGCAGAGCGTGGCGGCCGTCTTGAAGCTTCACCTCGTTGAGGACGGGGCGGATCCGGCTTTCCTTGATCAGGTCTTTGAGACAGTTGCGGATGGCGACGACCAAGTCGTGGCCGACAGATTGAGTCAGGCGTACGCAGCTGTCGGCCGCCGGGGCACTGGGCAGATTCCCATCATCCTGGCGCCGCAGTCGATTGGGCAGCATCTGTCCGACGCCCGCCAGCGCAAGGTGCTGGTGGAAGAGACGGGCGCCGAACTTCTCAAGCTCGCTTACTACACGAGCCGCCTGAGCGTCATCAAAGGATGGTGGCAGGACCCGGCCAGCTTGCGCGCTCTATTCCAGGAAGCCTACGAACAAGGCATGGGCGCCCTCATCCTCGGCCGCCAAGCCGTGGCTGGCGTCCTAGCCGTCCTCGAGTCCGAGTACTCCAGCCTCCTTCGCGCCCGCCTCTCCGCCTAAACCCAAAGGGGCCGGGGCCCTTTTCGGCCAAAAGTGCCACCCCTGTCTGTCTGTGTCCGCAGATGATTTACTAGGCGACAACGGGAATCGTGGGCTTTCCGAGGAATGGCCCCCCACGCCCGAATTCTTTGATTTCTGCCTCCGTAGGTTTCTGCAGGTGGAATAGACGAAATAGGGGGAGGGCTTGATCTGGGTCGGTGTGGAAGAGATCCAGGACCCATTGAGTGTCCAACCAATGCCATCTGGGAATCTGCCCGACAT
>CAZPNG010000099.1:0-18149 GCA_964587845.1 uncultured bacterium
TGGCCGCGCAGCTCTACGCGGAGTTCAAGGACCTTTTCCCCGACAGCGCGGTCGAATACTTCGTTTCCTACTATGATTACTACCAGCCCGAGGCCTACGTGCCGTCCACCGACACCTACATCGAGAAGGACGCCTCGATCAACGACGATCTGGACCGCCTGCGCCTGTCGGCGACCGGCGCCATCCTCACGCGGCCCGACGTGATCGTGGTGGCAAGCGTCTCGGCCATCTACAACCTGGGCTCGCCCGAGGACTGGGCCGGCATGAGGGTGGAAGCGAAGGTGGGGGAGAGGATCGACCGCGACGCGTTCCTCAAAAAGGTGGTGGCGATTCAATACGAGCGGCGGGACGAGGCGTTCAGCCGCGGGGCGTTTCGCGCCCGCGGCAACACCGTGGAGATCTTTCCCTCCTACAGCGCGAACCCGGTGCGCATCGAGTTTGGAGAGGGCGTGACGCGCATTGAACTCCTGGAGCCGGTGAAATTTCGCTGCGTGCGCCAACTGGAGCATCTGGCCCTCTACCCGGCCAAGCACTTTGTGACGCCCTCGGACCGACTGGAGCCGGCCCTAGCGGCCATTGAGAAGGAGCTGGCCGAGCGCGTGGCCGAGCTCATCCGCGCCGGGGAGGATCTCAAGGCCAGGCGCCTGGACTCGCGCACGCACTACGACATCTCCATGCTTCGCGAAGTGGGCTACTGCGCCGGCATCGAGAACTACTCCCGCCATCTGGCGGGCCACCCGCCCGGCGCCCGGCCGTTCACGCTGATGGACTATTTCCGCTCGGACTTCCTGACCTTCATCGACGAATCGCACCAAGCGGTTCCGCAGCTCGGGGGCATGTACAACGGCGACCGCTCTCGCAAGCAAACGCTTGTGGAGTACGGCTTCCGCCTGCCCTCGGCGCTCGACAACCGGCCCCTGCGCTTTGAGGAGTTCACCAAGATCGTGCGCCAGGTCTTGTACGTCTCCGCGACACCGGGGCCTTACGAGATGCAGCGCGCCGACGCCGTAGCCGAGCAGATCATCCGGCCCACCGGCCTGATGGATCCCGTGATCGAGGTGCGGCCGACGGAGGGCCAGATCGACGATCTCATCAAGGAGATCGGGCTTCGCGCGAAGAAACATGAACGGGTGCTCGTCACCACGCTCACCAAACGCATGTCGGAGGATCTCACGCGGTACTTGAAGGAGATGGGAATCCGCGTGCGCTACCTGCACTCGGAAATCGACGCGATCGAGCGCGTGGAGATCCTGCGCGACCTGCGGCTGGGAAAGTTCGACTGCCTGGTGGGGATCAACCTCCTGCGCGAGGGGCTGGACCTACCGGAGGTGTCGCTCGTGGTGGTCCTGGATGCCGACAAGGAGGGGTTCTTGCGAAGCGAAGTCGCCCTGATCCAAACCGCGGGCCGGGCTGCGCGCCACGTGGACGGCCGGGTGATTCTCTACGCCGACAAGCGCACGTCGGCCATCAAGACCGCTCTGGCGGAGACCGAGCGGCGGCGAAGTCTGCAAGCCGAGTTCAACCGCAAGCACGGCATCACGCCGCGGGGCATCCAGAAGGCCGTGCGCGTGGGCATCGAGGCCGCTCGCTCGACCGAGACCTTCGTGAAGGAGGTGGTGGGCGAGAAGGAAGGCTCCTACGACCTCAAGACCTATGCCGCGAGTCTCGTGGAAGAGATGATGCGCGCCGCAAAGATGCTCGACTTCGAGCGCGCCGGAAGGCTGCGCGATAAAATCCGCGCGATCGAGCGGGAGCTGGGCGCAAGCGGCGCGATTCTCCCGCCGGCGGGCAAGCCTCGCTGACGAAAAAGCGCAAATTGTGCTTGGAGCCCCCGATATTTTTTTGTACACTACGACTGATGGACACGATCGGTACTAGGGAGGTGGGATGAAACAATGAGCGCGACGACGGAGGAAAAAAATCTCCTCAAGGATGCAGCGAGCTTCATTCAGCATGAGCAACTGATTGCCCTGGTGCGCACCTCGTCGACCGAGAGCGCGGAGGCGGTGATCGAAGCGGTGGTGGCGGGCGGCATTCGGGTGGTTGAAATCACCACCACCGTGCCTCAATACGTGCGGCTTTTGGAGTCGTACTCCAAGCGCGGGGATTTCCTGATCGGCGCCGGGCCGGTGCTGAACGGGGACGCGGCCCTGCGGGCTATCGAGGCAGGCGCGCGCTTCATTGACAGCTCCCACACGGACAAGGACGTCGTCGCGGTGTGCAAGAACTTTGACGTCACCGTCATCCAGGGCGTGGCCACCCCCACGGAAGCGGTGGAGGCCCACCAAATGGGCGCCGATTTTGTGAAGCTTTTTCCCGCGGACCTGCTCGGCGGCGTGGATACCTTGCGCGTGTGGCGCGAAACGTTTCCCTTCCTCAAGTTGATTCCCTCCGGCGGAGTGAGCCTGGACAATTGCAGCTTGTACCTGAAGGCCGGCGCCGCCGCGCTGGCGCTGTCGGGGGGATTGATTGACCGCGCCCTCGTGCGCGACGATAAATGGAAGGAGATCTCCGAGCGCGCAGGCTTGTTCCGCTCGCGCTTGGGCGAGCTCGCCTCGCGCAACGGCAAGTCCTAGCCTCCCGCCTTCATGTCCATCCTGTCCTTCGGACCCGAGATTTGCCAGAATCTCGAGGAAGCGACGTCCCGTTCCTGGCTCGTGGCCAATTCCGTGGGCGCTTTTTCCTGCTCCACGATCCCCATGTGCCATACCACGTCTTTTCACGGGCTCCTGGTTGTTCCGGTGCGCTCCCAGGTTCTCTCCGCCACCACGCGCTACGTGCTGATGTCCGGCCTCGACGACACGCTCGTCGTCGGGGAGGACCGCTACCCGCTTTCCACGCAGCGCTACGCGGACGGTTTTTTTCAGCAGGGATTTCAGCACCTGGCGCGCTTTGATCTTGCGGCGCACCCCGTGTTGACGTACCGCATCGAGGAGCTGCTCTTCGAAAAACACGTCATGCTGCTGGGCTCCGAGAACACGCTCGTGGTCCGCTACCGCGTGCTCGAGGGCCCGCGCGCGGGGCTGCGCCTGGAGGTGCGGCCGCTTCTGGCGTACCGGCACGTGGCCCAAATGCGCCACCAGCGCGAGGAGCTTCACCCGGCCATAGAGTCCGGGCCCAACCGCATCCGGGTCTCCACCAGTCCCGCCCTCCCGCCGTTGTACTTCATTCACCACGCCGTGATCGTGGACAAGAGCTTACAATGGAACCGCAACGTCGAGTACGTGGAGGAAGCCAGCCGGGCGCGGGACGCGCACGAGGATCTTTTCAGTCCCTTTGCCCTCCACTACGTCTTCGAGCACCGCGCGGAGGCCGAGTTTTCCGTGAGCACCCAGGACCACGGCCCGTTTGCCGCGGTCGAGCGGCTCTTCAAGGCGGAGGAAGCCAGGCGCAAGAAGCTGGCCCAGCCCTCCACGGGCACACCCTTGTTTGAAATCCTTCGACTCGGCGCGGACCGCTTCTTTGTGTCGCGCGGGCGGGATCTGACCACCGTCGTGCGCCGCTTTCCCCGCATGGAGGAATCGTTTCCCGACATGTTGCGCGCCCTTCCGGGGCTCGCCCTCTCGACGCGCTGGCTCGAGCGCGCCGGCTCTGTCTTGGCCTACGCGGCCCAGTTTTTCAAGCGCGGAGCTCTGCCGGGCCGCCTGGGCGAAGGAGGCGAGGAGCTGTGGGACGCGCCGGAAAGCGCGCTGTGGTGGATCCTCGCATGCTTCGAGTACGGCGAGGAGAGCGAGGATTACTCAGGCATTGAGCGGCGCTTTTACGCGCTCATCCGGGCTGCTGTTTCGAGCCATGTGGCGGGGCACGTGCCGGGGCTCTCCTTGTCGCAAGAGGGCCTTCTCGCTGTCCAGGGCGGCCCCTTTTCCCGGGCCGGCGAGCCGCTCCTGCTGGAAGCTCTCTGGTACAACGCCTTGAAAGCGGCCGAGGCCTTCGCCGTGAAGTTCCGGGACCGCAAGACGGCGGCCTCCGCGGGCGAGCTTGCGGGCCGCGTGGCCGATGCCGTGAATCAACGGTTTTGGATGGAGGATCTCGGCACCTATGCGGCGTGGCGTTCGCTCTCGGGCGTGCCTGATACGGCCATGAAGCCTGACCCGGTGTTCCTGGTGAGCTTGCCGTTTGCGCTGGCTCCCCAGGAGCGTTGGCCGCAGATGCTCGGGCTCCTGGAGAAGAACCTGCTCACGCCGTTCGGGTTGAGAACCCTATCAGCCGACCACCCCTCCTATGAAGGCCGGGCGGTTCGGGGGGCGCCCTCCGGGGAAATCGATCTTCGGCGCGGGGCGGTGGATCCGGCCACGATGGGCCCCTACTGCCTTGCGCAGTTGCGCGCGGGTGGGTATACTCCTTCGGTGGCGGCGGGTCTGGCGCGGCTCTTCAGGCCGCTGGAAGACCACGTGCGCAAGCGGGGACTCGCCGGCATCTCGGAGGCCTTCGACGGAGACGCGCCACACGCTCCTCACGGGGACCCGTGGAGCGCCTTGGCGGCCGGCGAGGTCTTACGGGCGCTCGAAGCGTTGGCTGAGGCTGAATCGGGACGCCCGCGGTCGGCCCGGGAGATGCCGCGCGAATGAACCGTGGCCGTCGCGCCGTTTGGGCATTGGCGGCATTCGCCTTGGCGGCTGCGGCGGCTTTCTGGCAGGCTCGGCAGCCGGCGGGCGAGCCGCGGACGCTCAAAGCTCTCATGGAAGAGTTGTCGGGCGGGCTGCGCCGGCTCAAGGACGCAAGCCAATCCGGCATGGGCCCCGAGGCCGCTTTGGCGGTTCAAGACCT
This sequence comes from uncultured bacterium, assembly GCA_964587845.1. GTDB lineage: Bacteria > Omnitrophota > Omnitrophia > Omnitrophales > CAZPNG01 > CAZPNG01. The sequence continues at coordinate 4,768 of CAZPNG010000099.1, forward strand.
TGGGGCGGGCATCTCGCGCATCTCGGTGCTCGCGCCCGAGGCGATGCGCGGCTCCACCCTTTTTAAAGACCTTGCGGGCGAGGCCGGCGGCGCCGTTGAATCTTACGCCGCGTATGCAAGCGGATCGCCCGACGCAGCGGGCCTCACGGCACACCATCAAAAGGTTCGGCAGGCTTGTTCGAAGTGTCACGCTTCGTTTAATCGGGGCAAACCTTTTTGAGCAACAGTTACAAAGGAGACTGAAATGGCGGACGAAGTGAAGGAAGAAGCGAAGGATTCACAAGAAGCGGCTCCGGCGCAAGCTGCGCCTGCTCCGGATGCCAAAGCTGCGGGGCCCCTGAAAGGCAAAGTGAAGTGGTTTGACGACAGGCGTGGCTATGGGTTCGTCCATTCCGAGAAGGGCGAGGATGTCTTCGTGCACTTTGCACAGCTTCAAGGCGAGGGCTACAAGACCCTGAAAGCGGACGAGCCGGTGACGTTTGTCATCGGGCAGGGCAAGAACGGCCCGGAAGCCCAGCAGGTGACCCGCGTGACGCCCCCTGTCCTGACCCCAGAAGAGCAGGCGGTTGCCGAGAAGCGGCAAGCCAACAAGCAGACCAAGAAGGAAGGGCCCGGTCAGGGCGCAGCTGCCGCCAAGCCCGCCAAGAAGGCCACTCCCAAGAAATAGCAGTCATTTCGATATGGCGACCAAGCAATTCAAGAGTAGAACCGCACTTTTCATCCTCTTTCTGATGACATGTCTTGTTGCCGACTCGGATGCGTTTATCTTCCGGGCGACGGAAACATCAAGGGGGGAGTATGAGCAGGGGAAATACACGCGGCAAAACAACGGAGAATTCGAATATCGATTCGAGGTAGACGAAGAAATCGGCGAGGTCAAACTGACAGAAACGAAACGTTTGAAAGACTCAAGTTTATACGATGAGCCCGCCATCTACAAGATTTACGACGTCTACGGGAGTGGGCTGGAAAAGCTACTGACATCGATCATTACGAACCCGAAGAAGCGCAACCAAAAAATCATCTATTTTGCGGGTAGCGACGGATACGATGGTGTGGAGCTGTTCGCTCTTGGAGAGGATTTCTTCGAGTACGCCAAGGCAGCCCGAGGCAAAGTCTACCTATCCTCCGGTACAGTGCTCAGGCCGACAGGAACTGAGGAATCTTAGTAGCATTGGCTATTAAAGAGGAAACCCGAATTCAACCAGTAAGTGCAACACCTGCGGTCTTGAAGACCTCCGCCGGAGTTCTGAAGCCGAGGCATTTCCTCGGCCGGTGATTGAGCCGGCGTTCGACCGATTGTACTCGGCTCTTTGAGATCTGCGCAAGGTCGGTCTGGGGAAACTGGAAGAGATATTGCTACACGGGAGGGTGGCTAAGACGTGCTCTCTCTTGCCGTTCTAGCCTGGTGCTACGCTTTCCGTAAATAAACGCCCCTACGAATCCACTAATCGTTGCAAGGATTCCTGTGATCGCTCCCGCGGTCAGCCCGATAGAAAGCGCATAGGTGGACCACGCGAAGGCACAGACCGCAATGACAGCCGCTACGATGATCCCCCACAACGAGTCTCTCGATCCACTCTTAACAACAATCTTCTCAATTGTCTGCCTGTGATTTGCCTGATTCTCAGCCATTCGCAATATGCGTTCCGCAGCACCGGGGACGAGTTTCTCGTATGCTTCCAGAACAGCAGGGGACGGAATCGGACCATGGAAAGCTTCCACGCTCATAGACGCGGATACCTGGCTGCGGAGGCTTGCAGAACGAGGTTCCGATTGACCTGGGGATGGGAAATTTGTCATTCAATCGCCTTACAAAACTAAGGAGGGCTATTTGACAGATGCTACAGGAGCGTGTTGATTATACAGATAGTAGGCGTAGATTAGATCATCCCCCACGGAGTGCCAGTCACTCCATAGAGACCAGTAATCGGCTACTTCAGGAGTGTTGTCTGTGTTGTACTCAGTAAAGGTAGCCCCAAGGTCGAGTGCCCTTGCAAACCCACTTAGAAATGACGGGGTTGCAAACAGTCGCCCGGACCTTTGAAACAACGTACTCTTGAAATCAACGGTTCCCATAACAATTCCCTTCTATGACAGCCGCCAATTGCGGAATTATAACACAAAATATGTTAAGCCGCTTAAACAGCTCGTGCCAAATCGCTTCTGAAAATTGATCTATTACCGGGGGTGCCAGGGGTTTAAATTGACCTACTACCTGGAAAACCCCCAATTTGACCTGGCCGGCCGTTGTGATATAATCTTAACCTTTTCACTGGCTTAGGCTTCCGACTCCCCGCGGGGGGAGGGCGGTCCGCGGTAGGTGCGAGGTGAGAGCGTTTCCATGAAAATGACGGGCGCACAGATAGTTATTGAGAGCTTGAAGCGCGAGGGCGTGGAGTATGCCTTCGGCATCCCCGGCGGCGCCATCCTGCCCGTCTACGATGCGCTCTATGAGTCGGGCATCAAGTTCATCCTCGTGCGCCATGAGCAGGGCGCGTCTCACATGGCGGACGGCTATGCGCGCGCAACCGGCAAGCCGGGCGTTTGCATAGTCACCTCGGGCCCCGGGGCCACCAACCTGGTGACCGGCATCGCGACTGCGTTCATGGACTCCGTGCCCATGGTCTGCATCACGGGCCAGGTGAAGACGTTCCTGATCGGCAACGACGCCTTCCAAGAAGCCGACGTCATCGGCATCACGCGGCCCATCACCAAGCACAGCTACCTTGTGAAAGACGTGCGCGATCTGGCGCGCGTGATCCGCGAGGCCTTCTATGTTGCTTCCACGGGCCGGCCGGGCCCCGTAGTGATTGATCTTCCGGTGGACGTGACGCGCGAGGAAACCGAGTTCGAGTGGCCCAAGGAAGTTTACATCCGGGGCTACAACCCCGTTTTGAACGGCCACCCTAAGCAGGTCCACCGCGCCGCCGAGATGATCAACGCCGCCAAGCGCCCCGTGCTGTACGTGGGGGGCGGGTGCGTGGCCTCCGGGGGCGCCAAGGAGCTCACCGAGCTGGCCCACAGGACCGGCATTCCCGTCACCACGACGCTGGCAGGGCTTGGCTCGTTTCCGGAAACCGATCCGCTCTCCTTGAAGATGCTTGGCATGCACGGCACCATGTATGCCAATTATGCCGTGCAGGGCTCCGACCTATTGATTGCCGTGGGCGCCCGCTTTGACGACCGGGTCACCGGGGACCTCGCGAAGTTCGCGCCGCACGCCAAGATCATCCACATCGACATCGACCCATCCTCCATTTCCAAGAACGTCAAGGTGGACTGCCCGATCGTGGGGGACGTGAAGCACACTCTTGCCGAGCTGGTGAAGCACGTCAAGCTCTTGAACCTGAAGGCCTGGCACGCCCAAATCGACGAGTGGCGGACCAAGCACCCTCTGAAGTATCCGAAGAACACCAAGGGCATCAAGTCGCAGTACGTGATCGACGAGATCGGCCGGCTCACCAAGCACCGCGCCGTCTTGACGACGGGTGTGGGCCAGCATCAAATGTGGGCCGCGCAGTGGTACGGCTTTGAGCGTCCGCGCAGCATGCTGACGAGCGGCGGCCTGGGCACCATGGGCTACGGGTTTCCCGCGGCGATCGGCGCCCAGCTCGGCCGGCCGGGCGAAACGGTGGTGTGCATCGACGGCGACGGCTCGTTTCAGATGACCATGGCGGAGCTCGCCACGGCCGCGTACTACAAGATCCCGGTGAAGGTGGCGATCATGGACAACCTCTACCTCGGCATGGTGCGCCAGTGGCAGGAGCTCTTCTATAAGAAGCGCTACTCGGGCTCCGAGCTGGGCAGCTCGAACCCGAACTTCGTGAAGCTGGCGGAGTCGTTCGGGGTCCTGGGAATCCGCGCGGATAAGAATCAGGAGGTGGTTCCGGCCATCGAGCGGGCGCTGGCGCACGACGGCCCGGCGGTCATGCACTTCCTGGTCGAGGCGGAGGAAAACGTGTACCCCATGGTGCCTGCCGGGCAGGCGCTCGACCAAATGATCGACATGGCGTAAAGGAGCCCCTACATCCATGAAACACACGATTTCGATTTTGGTTGAAAATCACTTCGGCGTTCTGGCGCGGGTGGCCGGGCTTTTTTCGGCCCGCGGGTTCAACATCGACAGCCTGGCGGTGGGCGAAACCCAGGACCCCACGATCTCGCGCATGACGATTGTGGTGCGCGGGGATGAGCGGGTGCTTGAGCAGATCATGAAGCAGCTCAACAAGCTCGTGGACGTCATCAAGGTGAAAGACGTGAACGCCGACGACGGCATCTTCCGGGAGCTCGTGCTCGCCAAGGTCCACGCCACGCCGAACACGCGCGGCGACATCATGCAGGTCGTGAACACCTTCCGCGCCAAGGTGGTGGACGTGAACCCCAAGTCGCTGACGGTGGAAGTCACCGGCACGGTGAGCAAGATCGACGCCATGCTGGAGCTGCTGCGCCCCTTCGGGCTCAAAGAGGTGGTGCGCACGGGCATGATCGCCATGGAGCGCCGCTCTGAGCTCACGGTGCAGCCGCGCAAGACCGGAGCCAAGCAGGAAGTAGAGCCGGCTGAGGCCACGGAAGGCTAAGGAGAAGAAGTGGTCAAGATTTACTACGACCGCGACGCGGATTTATCGGTTCTCAAGGGCAAGAAGACGGCCATCGTGGGCTACGGCATCCAGGGCCGCGGCCAGGGGCTGAACCTGCGCGACAGCGGTATCCATGTGATCATCGCCCAGCGCCCGGGCGGGAAGAACTACGATCAGGCTGTTTCCGACGGCTTCCATCCCGTGAGCGCCCGCGAGGCGGCCCGCGAAGCGGACGTCATCCAGATTCTCGCCCAAGACCACTTGCAGGCGGAGATCTACGAGAAAGACATCCTGCCGGAGCTCAAAGCCGGCAAGGCCCTGCTCTTCTCGCACGGTTTCAACATTCACTTCGGCTACATCAAGCCGCCCAAGACCGTCGATGTGTACATGATCGCGCCCAAGGGGCCGGGTAGCCTGGTGCGCTCGCAGTTCGTCGAGGGCGGCGGGGTGCCGTGCCTGGTGGCGATCCACCAGGATGCTACAGGCCAGGCGATGCGCCTGGCGCTGGCTCACGCCAAGGCCATCGGCGGCACGCGGGCGGGCGTGATCGAGACGAGCTTCCGCGAAGAGACCGAAACGGACCTCTTCGGCGAGCAGTCGGTGCTTTGCGGGGGCTTGAGCGAGCTCATCCGCGCAGGCTACGAGACCCTGGTGGGCGCGGGCTACTCGCCCGAGATGGCGTACTTTGAATGTCTTCATGAAGTGAAGCTGATCGTGGACGGCATGTTTGTATCCGGCATCAAGGGGATGCACCGGCGGGTGTCCGACACGGCCGAGTACGGAGACTACACGCGCGGCACGCGCGTGATCGGGCCAGCGGCGCGCGCGGAAATGAAAAAGATTTTGAGCGAGATCCAGAGCGGGGCCTTCGCCAAGGAGTGGATGGAAGAAAACCGCAAAGGGCGCCCGAACTTCAACCGGTTTCGTGAGGCGTGTGACAATCATCCGATCGAGCGAGTGGGTGAGGCCCTGCGCAGCATGATGCCGTGGCTTGCGGAGCGCCCGGCGCCGGCATCCCTAACCCCCTCGAACGCGACCGGGCGTTCGTAGACGCTCTCGAACGCGCGTTACACCCCTCGCCCCCTCTGGCATCGCGCCGGTCACATAAAAACAATGACCTATAAACGACGCATCTACATCTTCGACACCACCCTTCGGGACGGCGAACAGGCCCCCGGGTGCTCTCTGGCTCCGGCCGAGAAGCGCGAGGTGGCCCGCCAGCTGGAACATCTGAACGTCGATATCATTGAGGCCGGCTTCCCGGCGGCCTCTCCCGGCGAAATCGAGGCCATCCAGATGATCTCACGGGAGGTCTCGCGGCCGGTGATCTGCGGCCTGGCGCGCATGGTGCGCAAGGACATCGACGCCGTAAGAGAAGCGCTCAAGTACGCCAAGCGCCGGCGGCTGCACGTCTTTCTCGCCACCTCCGAAATCCACCGCCAGTACAAGCTGCGCAAGGACAAGTCCGAGATCCTGCGCATCGCGCAGGACAACATCCGTACCGCGCGCGCGGACTTCGACGACATCGAGTTCTCGCCCGAGGACGCCTCGCGCACCGAGCCCGAGTTCTTGATTGAGATGGTGAAAGCGGCGCTTGAGGCCGGGGCCACCACGATCAACATTCCCGACACGGTGGGCTACGCGATTCCGCAGGAGTTTGGGGATCTGATCGCCTCCATCGTCAAAGCGTGCCCCGAGTTCGGCAAGAGTGCCCACCTGTCAGTTCACTGCCACAACGACCTGGGGCTGGCGGTCGCCAATTCGCTCGCCGCCGTGCGGGCCGGCGCCGACCAGGTGGAGTGCACGGTGAACGGCCTGGGCGAGCGGGCCGGCAACGCCGCCCTGGAAGAGATCGTGATGGCCATCAAGACGCGGCCCGACCAGTTCGGGGGCGCTTACACGGAAGTCCGCACCGAGGAAATCACCAAGGTCTCCCGCGTGGTGTCCCACCTGACCGGAATGCCCGTGCAGCCCAACAAGGCCATCGTGGGGGCGAACGCGTTCCGCCACGAGTCGGGCATCCATCAGGACGGCATCCTGAAGAAACGCGAGACCTACGAAATCATCGATCCGAAGTCCGTCGGCTCGGGCACGACGCTCGTCATGGGCAAGCACTCGGGCCGTCACGCGTTCCGGGACCGGTTGGAGGAGCTCGGCTTTCAGTTGAGCGATGAGGTTCTGGACCGCGTCTTCGAGCGCTTCAAGCGCCTCGCCGACGCGAAGAAAGATGTCTTCGATGCGGACTTGGAGGCGCTGGTCGAGGAGGAAGTGACGGAAGTGCCTTCCACCTGGGCGCTCGAGGGGTTCAAGACTCAGGTCGAAACCGGCAAGCCGGCTACGGCCACGGTCAGGTTGCGCAAGGGCGGCAAACGCTACGAGGGAAAGTCCTCGGGCGACGGGCCAGTCGACGCCTGCTTTAAAGCCATCGAGAAGCTCACCAAACAGGGCGCGCGGCTCGCCGATTACGGCCTGCGGTCCGTCACGGCGGGCAAGGATGCTCAGGGTGAAGTGAGCCTGACTCTTGTGGTCGAGGGCAAAAACTACCGGGGCCGCGGCATGAGCACGGACATTCTCGAGGCGAGCGTGAAGGCCTACCTCTACGCGCTCAACAAGGCGCTTGGGCCGGCTTCAGGACGAAAGGCGGTTTCGAATCCTTAAATCCCAGGCTCCGTTGCTCTACGCGATTTTCGGGCGGCCCCTCTCGCACACCCTTTCTCCGGCGATGCAGAATGCGGCCTTCAAGGCCCTGGGCCTGGCGGCGTTCTACATTCCCCTCGAAGCTACTGGGCGCGAGTTCGGTGAGGTCCTCCGCCGGCGCAGGCGCCTGATCCTGGAGGGCTTCAACGTGACCGTGCCTTATAAGGAGCTGGCCGCGCTCAACCTCGACGGGGTCGACCGGCACGCCCGACTGATCGGCGCGGTCAATACCGTGAAGCGCATGGGCCGCCGCTGGATCGGGTTCAACACGGACTGGAGCGGTTGGGCGCGCGCGATCGAGTCCGATCTCGGGTTTCGGCTGGCCGGCAAGCGCGTCTTGCTCCTGGGCGCCGGAGGCTCGGCGCGCGCCTGCCTGTATGCCTTGGGCCGCCGGGGCGCCCGCTCGGTCACCCTCGTGAACCGCTCGGCAGCCAGGCGCAGGGCGCTTGAGAGGCGCGTGCGCAGGCTTTTTCCAAGGCTCGAAATCGAGGGGGGACGGCTGGGAGCGGGCCTTTGGAAGCGGCTTCGCAGCGAGCGATTTGATCTGGTGGTGAATGCCACGCCGGTCGGCCTGCAGGCGGGAGATGGAGCGCTGGTTCCGCCCTCCTTTTTCCGGGGCCGGCGGCTCCTGGTGTACGACTTCATTTATCGCCCCCGAAGGACGAAACTCTTACGGGCGGCCGAGCAAGCGGGCCAGCGCGCCGCCAACGGCCTAGGCATGCTTCTGTATCAGGGGGCCGAGGCCTTCGAGCTCTGGACCGGCCGCCGCGCTCCCCTGGGGGTGATGCGCCGGGCGCTCGCGCGAGCCCTGCAGAATAAGGAAGCCGCCCTCTTTGCGTAGGACCGAAAGGACTTTGCAGCGTGGTTAACTTTTTGAATCAGGTGCCGCCGTCCTGGATGACGGGAATTTTCTTCGGGCTCGGGCTTTGTGTGGGGAGCTTCCTCAATGTTTGCATTTACCGCCTGCCGCAGGAAGGCGCCTCGATCGTGAAGCCCCGCTCCTACTGCCCGGCGTGCAAGAAGCAGATTCGCTGGCACGACAACATTCCGGTCGTGAGTTTTCTCATCCTCGGCGCCAAGTGCCGCGATTGCAAGGCGCCGATCTCAGCTCGCTACCCGGCCGTGGAGCTCGTCACCGGCGCGCTCTTCGCACTGCTCTATCGCATCTACGGCCTGACGCCCTGGACCGCGATCTCGGTATATTTCGTCTGTTCGCTTTTGGTGGTGACCCTCACGGACCTGGACTGCCAGATCATTCCCGATGAGATCACCATCGTGGGCATGCTGGCGGGGCTTCTGGCGAGCTTCTTTTTCCCGGCCCTGCAAGGCGAAACCTGGGGAAAGGCCGGAATCGGAGATTCGGTACTGGGCTTGCTGGTGGGCGGGGGGCTGCTCTTCCTGATCGGCCTGGTGGGTGATTTCGTTTTCAAGAAAGAAAGCATGGGCGGCGGGGACGTGAAGCTGCTCGCGATGCTCGGCGCGTTCGTGGGGCCGGAGGGAACGCTGGCCGTCTTTTTCCTCGCGCCGGTCCTGGCGCTTCCCGTGGGCCTGGCGCTCAAGCTCACGCGAAAAGCCGAAGTCATTCCGTTCGGCCCGTATTTGGCTCTCTCGGGCCTGGCGGTTTTTTTCTGGGGGCCCAAACTGCTGTCCCTTTGGTTGAGGGTCTGACGTGCTCCACTACATTACCTGCGGGGAGTCACACGGCCAGTATCTGGCCGCCATTCTGGAAGGCCTGCCCAGCGGCCTCGCGGTCGACACCGCTCTGATCAGCCGCGAGCTGGCGCGCCGCCAGGGGGGCCACGGCCGCGGCGGCCGCATGAAGATCGAGCGAGACGCCGTCCAGATCATCTCGGGGGTCCTGAAGGGCAAGACTACCGGAGCGCCCGTGGGGTTTCTTCTCACGAACCGCGATTTCAAGATCGACTCGATGCCCGACCTCGTGCGGCCGCGGCCCGGGCACGCGGACCTGGTGGGGTCGCTCAAGTACCGCACCTCCATCCGCGCGGTCCTCGAACGCGCCAGCGCGCGCGAAACCGCCATGCGCGTGGCGGTCGGCGCGCTCAGTCGCCAGCTTCCCGAAGCGTTCGGCATGGAGGCGGTGTCCCACGTGCTTCGTATCGGCCGGGCCGGTGTCGATTCCGCCGAGGACTTGAGCTTTGAGGACATCCGCAGGCGCGCGCCCGGCTCCCCAGTGTACTGTGCCGACCGCGAGCAGTCGCAAGCCATGGTGCGCGAAATCGACGCCGCCCGCCGGGAAGGAGACACGCTGGGAGGGCTTTTGGAGGTGCGCGTACGGGGCGTGCTGCCCGGCCTGGGCTCTCACGTCCACTGGGAGCGCAAGCTGCAGGCGCGCCTGGCCATGGGCATCATGAGCATTCAGGCCTTCAAGGGCGTGGAGTTCGGCATCGGGCGCGCGTTCGCAACCCGGCGCGGCTCGGAGTGTCACGACGAGATTGCCTGGGAGCGCTCGCGCGGTTACTTCAGAAAGTCAAACCGCCTGGGCGGCTTCGAAGGCGGCATGACCACGGGGGAGGAGATCGTGGTGCGCGTCACGATGAAGCCCATCTCCACTCTCATGCGGCCGCTTTATTCGGTGAACATGAAGTCGAAGAAGGTGGAGCGCGCGGACGTGGAGCGCTCGGACGTGTGCACCGTGCCCGCGGCCAGCGTCATTGCGGAAAACGTGGTGTGTTTTGAGATCGCGCGCGCGGCCCTGGAAAAGTTCGGCGGCGACTCGATGCAAGAGATTGCGGAGCGCGTCGCCGCCTACCGGAAATATCTTCTGAAGGCGTAGTGCATCTCCCGTGAACATCTTTCTGGTGGGCCCCATGGGATCCGGCAAGACGGTCTGCGGCCAGGAGCTGGCGCGCCGGCTGGGCCTGAAGTTTGTCGACCTGGACCGGGTGCTCGAGGCGGCCGAAGGCCGCACCATTAACGAGATTTTTGAGGAGCGCGGGGAACCTTACTTTCGCGCGCGCGAGAAGCAGATTTTTCGCGAGATCGCTTCCCTGGGCGGGCAGGTGGTGGCGACCGGGGGCGGCACGGTGATCGACCCTGAAAACCGCGCGCTGGCGAAGAAAGCGGGAATCGTGGTGTACTTGCGAGCCGACCTGGAAACCCTTTGGGCGCGCGTGCGCGATGTGCGCGACCGGCCGCTGCTGGCCGTCGAGAATCCCAAGGGGCTCTTCTCGGAGCTCCTGAAGGCCCGCCAGCCCTTTTATGAAGAGGCCGGCGTGACGGTTGAGACGGAAGGAAAGGCGCCGCCTCAGATCGCCCTGGACGTTTTGAAAGCATTGCGCCTGGAAGACGCGGGGCGCTTCAGCATTCCCGATGTCGGGGGGAAACCATGAAGACCGTGGCCGTGCGGCTGGGGCCGAGGACCTATCCGGTCTGGATCGGCGCCCGCCTCCTCTCGAACGGGGCGGCGGCGTTGGTCCGGGAGCGGGGCATCCAGGGCCCGTTCTTCGTGGTGACTCACCCGCGTGTCCTGCGCCATCAGGGGCGCCTGCTGGTTCGCTTCCTGCGCAACTTCAGGGGAGGGCACGTCTTTCACTCGGTGCCGGACGGCGAGCGGGCGAAGTCCGGCCGGCAATATCTGCGCTTGAGTCGGCGCCTGGCGCAGGCGCGCTGGAACCGCGACCAGGCCGTGATGGCCTTCGGCGGCGGGGTGGTGGGCGACCTGGTAGGTTTTGCGGCGTCCACCTTTAAGCGCGGCCTGCCGCTCGTGCACGTTCCCACGACCCTCTTGGCGCAGGTCGACAGCTCGATCGGCGGCAAGACCGGAATCAACCTCGAGGAGGGCAAGAACCTCCTGGGCACGTTTTACCAGCCGCGGTGCGTGATTTGCGACACGAGCGTTCTCTCGAGTCTTCCCGACCGGCATTTCCGCGCGAGCCTGGCGGAAGTCATCAAGTACGGCGTGATCCGCTCCAAGGCGCTGTTCGGATCGCTGGAAAGTTCGCTTGCGCTGCTGCTGCACCGCGACCCGCTGCTTCTGGAGGACATGATCACCGAGTGCGTGCGCATCAAGGCGCGCATTGTCGAGCAGGATGAGCAGGAGCGCACGGACGTACGCATGCTCCTCAATTTCGGCCACACGGTGGGCCACGCGCTGGAATCCTTGTCTTCTTATCGCGACATCCTGCACGGCGAGGCCGTGGCGCTGGGCATGCGCGTGGCGAGCGGCCTCTCGGAGCGCCTGGGGTTCCTGAGGATCACCGATCTCGCCCGCATCCTCGATCTCATCAAGCGCGCCGGCCTGCCCGTCAAGCTGCGCCGGTCGGTTTCGGCCCGCCGCGCCCTGCACGCCATCGGGCAGGACAAGAAGCGCCGCCAGGGGAAGCTCCGCTTTGTGCTCGCGCGCGGGATTGGAGAGGCCTTCGTGACGGACCGCATCCCGCGCCGGCTGCTGGCCGAGGAAATCGCGCGGCTGTGAACGAGCGCGAGGCGTTTTATTTGCTCCACTCTATTCCGGGGCTCTCTTCGGCGAGTCTCCTGCCCCTGTTGCGCGATGGCGCGCAGGCGAGCGATTTTTTTGAGCGTGGGTGCGCGGCCCGATGGGTGAACGAGGGGAAACTCGATCCGGCCGCCGCCCGCCGATTGGAGGGCTGGGCCGGCCTCGCGCAACCGGACACGGTCTTCGCGCGCCTTGAGCGCAACGGCTTCAGCGCGCTCCTTTGGTCGGATGAGGCCTATCCGCGCTGGCTCAAGGAGACCTACGATCCGCCCCTGTTCCTATACGTGGACGGCTACCTGCTGCCCGAAGACACCTACGCGGTGGCGGTGGTAGGCTCGCGCCACCCCAGTCTCTACGGAGAGCGCATTGCGCAATCCTTTTCCCGCCGGTTCGCAGACGCCGGACTCACCGTGGTCTCGGGCTTCGCGCAGGGCATCGATGCCAACGCGCACGAAGGCGCCCTGGCGGCGCAAGGCGGCCGCACGCTGGCGGTGCTGGGGTGCGGGCTCGAGGTGCCCTACCCGAAGGGGCATGATCGCCTGCGCGATCGGGTTCGAGCGCGCGGGGCCATGCTCTCCGAGTTTGCGCTGGATGCCGGGCCGAGAGCGGCTCATTTTCCGAAGAGAAACCGCGTGATCGCCGGCATGGCCCTCGCCACGGTGGTGGTGGAAGCGGCCCTGCGCAGCGGTTCGCTGATCACGGCGCGCCTGGCCATCGAGGCGGGCAGGGAAACGTACGCTGTCCCCGGCCCCGTGGATTCCCTGCTCTCGGAGGGGGCGAACCGCCTCATCCAGGAGGGCGCCAAGCCCCTGCTTCAGCCCGAAGAGCTTTTAGCCGATCTTACACCTGTGTTGAAAGGGTGCCTCGGGTTGGCCGGTCATACCTCAGAACCGGCCGGCGAGCCCCTGGCGCACGCGGCCGCCGGCGGTTTCCTGGGTTCCCTGGAGCGCCTGTTGGGGACGGGGGAGTCGGAGGGTTGAAAATCCAATGGCCTTCCATTATACTCGTGAAAAAGGCAGTGGTTGAAACGCATCTAAGCACGCCTCGCACGGACGCTTGAGGCTTGAAAGGAGCGCAGCATGGCTGACGAAATCATGGGCGGAGAAGTGCAGGGAGGCAGCGGGGACTTGCACGGGCAGGAGGCGGCTCCCAAGGGGCGCCGGTTGGCCTCGGCCTTGATCGATCTTGTCATCATTCCCGTTCTGCTGGGGATCCTTGCGGGCATCGTGCTTCTTGCCGCCCCGGACCCCGTGCGCAACGTGATCCTCATCGTGGTGAACATCGCGTGGATGATCTTCCGCGACACGGTGTACTCGCCGGGCCGCAAGATGGTGGGATTAAAGATCGTCAGCACGGAAACGGGGGAGAAGCCGACGCTGGGCCAGGCCTTCATCCGCAACGTCCTGCTGATCGTCCCCTTCGTGCTTCTCGTGGGCTACCCGCTGGAGGCCGTCATGGTGATCTGGACCGGCGCTCGGCTTGAGGACAAGTGGGCGAAGTGCCGCGTGGTGGTCGCCTAGGACCGCCTGAGCCCCACCGTGAAGAAATACAACGGTGAGGGAAAGCCGGCCAAGCCGCGGCGGCGGTCAGGCCACCGCCCTCTGACGTTCGAAGAGATCGGCCACGAGCTGGACTACTACAAGAAGCAC
>CAZPNG010000100.1:0-11989 GCA_964587845.1 uncultured bacterium
GCAGGCGCTGGAAGCCGACGTGGAGGCCCTGGGCGGGAAGCTGAAAGCGCGTCAGGCGGCAGCCGAGACGTGGCGTGCGAGTATGGAGGCAGGCCGTGTTCAAGTGACTGCGGCGCGCGTCGAGCTTGCCCATCTGGCGGGCGCGCGCGAGGCTTCTCAAGAGCATGCCTCCGACCTGGCGGCTTTTTGCAGGAAGCTCGAGGAGGAACGGGATCTTCTCACCCAAGAGCTCGCCTTGGCCGGCCGCGAGCTCGAGGAGCTCGCAGTCTCCTCTCTGAAGGCCGAGGAGGAGGGGCGCAGGGCCTCTGGCGAAGAGCAGGCGTCACGCCTCGCTCTCGAGGAACTGGAGGTGCGGCTGGCGACTGGAGTTCAGGAGGAGGCGCGCCTGGCCGAAGCGTGCGCCAAGTGCGACGCGGACGCGGGAGTGCTTCGGGAGCGCGTGAGTGGCCTCGAGCGCGAGCTGGCGCAAGCTCAGGAGTGCCTCACGCTTCAGCGCGAACATGCGGGAGGGCACGAGTCTTTGTCCGTGTTGGGGGTGCGCTTGGAAGAACTCACCTCGCAAATCCGCGCGGCTAGCGCGAGCCGCGAGCGCGCGAGGGTTGAGGTGGCGCGCTTGGCCGAAGACGCGGAGCGGATCGCCGCCCGGCGCGAGGCTTTGACCCAGGAGCTCGCCGGCGAGCGCGAAGCGCTGGCGTTCCTGCGCGGACGCCTGGAGCGGGTGCGCGAGACGCTCAACAGTCTGAAGGTGACCGCCACCCAGCGCGATTACGAGGAGCAAGCTCTCCTCGAGCGCATGGAGCAGACCCACGGAGTTCGTCTCAGGGAACTCGACCGCACGGCCTTTTGGATGCCGGACACCCTGAGCGGGGAGACGCTGGAGGCTCGGCTAGAAGAGCTGCGCCGGCAAATGGGCGAGTTCGGCGTGGTGAACTTGCTTGCCGTAGAGGAGTACAAGGAGCTTTCGGAGCGCTACTCTTTTCTTGCCCGCGAGAAGGAGGATTTGGAGCGCGCGCGCCTGGAACTTCTGGAGGCGATCCGCAGGATCAACCGCACGACCCGGGAGCTCTTTGACCAGACGCTCGCGCAGGTACGGGAAAAGTTCGCGGACATGTTCCGCATTTTGTTCGGAGGCGGACAGGCCGATCTCATGCTTATGGACGAATCGAGCCCGCTCGAATGCGGCTTGGATATCATGGCCCGGCCCCCGGGCAAGAAGCTGCAACGCATTTCACTCCTGTCGGGCGGAGAGCGCGCGCTGACAGCGATCGCGCTCCTGTTTGCTTTGTTTGCCATCAAGCCGTCCCCCTTCTGCGTCTTGGACGAGGTGGACGCCCCTCTCGACGAAGCCAACGTGGACCGGTTCGGAGCCCTTTTGCGCAGATTTCTTGGGGGGAGCCAGTTCATTGTCATCACGCATAACCGCAAGACCATCGCCGGCGGGGACGCCCTTTACGGCATCACCATGCCCGAGCCCGGCGTCTCGCAGGTCGTCTCGGTGAAAATGGCCGGTTCCGGCTCGATCGAGTCGCACGACCAGGTGGCGGCGGGCACCATCGACCGGGTGCTGATTTGATACAGGAGACCTGGCGCCATTTTTTTGATATAATTCCCGCCTGTCCTGATCATCCATAGGGGAAAGGAGAATCCGGATGCGTAAGCTTGTTGCATGGCTGTTATGTGCTGTTCTTGTGGGGGGGTGCGCCACCGAGCTCAATGAAACACAGTCCGGGGCCCTTTTGGGCGCCGGGCTGGGGGCCGGAACGGGCGCCATCATCGGAAACCAGACCGGTCACGCCGGCGCCGGAACGGCCATCGGCGCCGGGCTCGGTGCTCTGGCGGGCGGATTGGCGGGAGAAGCCAACCGCCGCAATCGCGAACGCACCAAGGAAGAGATTCGCCAGGAGCTGGCGGCGCAGCGGGCTTACGATCAGCGCGGGTACGCCCCGGCGCCGCAGTATGCAGCCCCGGCTCAGCAATTCGTGCCGCCGGCCGGCGCCACGGGGGAGATTCACACGAAGTGGAATCCCCGGACCGGCCAGACGTTTCCCGAGAGCATGCAATACGATCCCCAAACCGGGGAACAGCTTCAGTACATCCGCTGACAGCTTGTGAGTTCGCCGCGGCATCGGCGCTTGCCTCACGGTCTCGCCCCGAGGCCACCCGACTCATGCCACAGGGTCTTGTCCTGCGCTAAAGGCACGCCATCTTGACCAACTCGCTCGTCACCGGTGGGCTTGCCGTCAACCTTGCCACGCGCTTGACCCTCGCGCGGCTCTTGCTCGTTCCCCTTTGTCTCATCAGTGTGGCCAACTACCGTCCCGAGGCGCCTTTGTGGCGCTTCGTGGCGTTTGTTCTCTTTGTCGTCGCGAGCGTGACGGACGCTCTGGACGGCTACCTCGCCAAGCGCCATCAGCAGCAAACGGAGTTGGGCACCTTTCTTGATCCCCTGGCCGACAAGTTCCTCCTCGTCAGCATGTTGCTCGCCATCTTCTTCTCGCCCATGTTTGAGGTGAAGCCTCCGGCCTGGGTGGTGATTGTGGTGGTGTCCCGCGACGTGCTCTTGATCTCGGGCCTTTTTGTGCTGACCTTCCTGTTCAAGCCCGTGCGGGTCCGCCCCTCCTGGTTGGGCAAACTCACGACCGTTTTTCAAATGCTCACCATCGGCCATTTGCTCCTCAAGCTGCCCGCCGCGGCCGGCGCGGTCTTGTGGAATGCCACAGCCGTTCTCACGGTGCTTTCCGGAGCAAACTATCTTTGGCGGGAGGCCAAGCGGCTCAACGGGACCGTTGTATGAGCATGCCTCTCGCCCTGTTGGGCGCCTACCTCTTGGGCTCCGTTCCGACGGGGTTTTGGGTTTCCCGATGGGTGGCGGGCATTGACATCCAGGAACACGGCAGCCGCAACGTCGGGGCCACCAATGTCTTCCGGGTCGTGGGGAAAAAATGGGGGCTCCTGGTGCTGGCGGTGGACTTTTTCAAGGGATACCTTGCCGTCAGACTGTTTGCTCCTCAGGTGGGCGCCGGAGAGTTGCCGGACGTCCGGGCGTTCGCCGTTGCGTTCGCGGTGATTGCCGGCCACACGTGGACCTTTTGGCTAAGGTTCCGGGGCGGCAAAGGCGTGGCGACCTCGGCCGGCGTGCTGCTGGGGCTCCTGCCGGGGGTGCTCTTGGCCGCTCTTGGAATCTTCGGCGCTGTTTTTGGCGCGACCCGCGTCATCTCCATTTCTTCCCTGAGCGCGGCCGCCGCCATTCCGGCGGTGGTGTGGGTCGTTTACCGAGCCCGCCCCGGTCTTGCCTTGGCGGCGTCCATCACCGGGCTGCTGGCCCTGTTCATCTTTTGGACCCATCGGGCCAATATCAGGCGCCTCTTGCGCGGCGAGGAGAAAAAGCTATTTTAGGGGCGTTCTCCCGGCTGCGCGAGGGAGGTGCTGGAAGGATGGCGCAGGATTTGCTAAGATGTATCTTCTCATGACACAAGGACGGTGCCCATGGCGCTTTTAAGCGAGCTTCGCAAAGACCCGGTACTGGGCAGGTGGGTCATCATTTCCACCGCCCGAGGCAAGCGTCCGCAAGGATTTGCGGACCCTCTCAAGGAGGCTGAAGGGGCCGTCTGCCCCTTCTGCTTCGGCAACGAGCACATGACCCCTCCGGAAATCTACGCGCTCGGCCCTCAAAGCCGTCCCGCCAATCACCGGGGCTGGCGCGTGCGCGTGGTGGCGAACAAGTATCCTGCCCTCGGCGTCGACGGTCCTCTGGCCAAGCAGGGCCGTGGCATCTTCGATACCATGACGGGGTTCGGAGCCCACGAGGTCGTCATTGAGACGCCGGACCACAAGCGCGACTTAAAGGACCTCTCGGCCGAAGAGCTTGGAGACGTGATCCGGGTTCTGCAGCTTCGCATGGAGGACCTGTACAAAGACAAGCGGCTGCGCTACGCGCTCGTTTTCCGCAACAAGGGGCAGGTGGCGGGGGCGTCCCTGCCGCACCCGCACTCGCAGATTATCGCCACCCCCATTACGCCGCAGCTCGTGCGGGAGGAGCTGCAGGGCGCGGAGGCCTATTTCAAGCTCAAGGAGCGGTGCATTTTCTGCGACGTGCTCTTGCAGGAGCGGGAGTCCGGGGAGCGGGTCGTCTATGAAAACGAGGGCTTCGTTTCATTTTGTCCGTTTGCGTCGCGCTTTCCCTACGAGCTGGCGGTCTACCCCAAACATCACGGGATCGATTTTCACGCTCCGGAAGTGGTGAGCGCGCTGCCGCAACTCGCGGACTGCCTGCGCGTGACGCTGCGAAAGCTGGCGAAGGTGCTGGAAGACCCGCAGTACAACCTCATGATCCACGCCGCTCCCAACCGGTTCACCCGGCGGGGCTACTGGCAGACCATCGAGGAAGACTACCACTGGCACATCGAGATCATTCCCCGGCTGACCCGGGTGGCGGGCTTCGAGTGGGGGACCGGCTTTTACATCAACGTCACGGCCCCCGAGGAAGCCGCTCGGACTCTGCGGGAAGCCACCCTGTAAGTGCCGCTCGGGCGTCGGGCGAGGGAGGGCAGTGTCTTCATTCATGAAGTTGAGGGTCACGCATGAAGGACGTTCTGACTGTCATCCTGGCCGGCGGCCGGGGGGAACGGTTGTTTCCCCTGACCAAGGACCGCGCCAAGGCCGCGGTCCCGTTCGGAGGCATCTACCGGCTCATCGATTTTCCGTTGTCGAACTGCTTCAACTCGGGGCTGCGCCGGATCTTGGTGCTCACGCAGTACAAGTCGGTGTCGCTGCAGCGCCACATGGACTTGGGCTGGCACGTGTTTTCCCGCGAGCTGGGGGAATTCATCGACGTGATCCCGGCGCAGCAGCGCCGCGGCGAGACGTGGTACCGCGGCACGGCGGACGCCATTTACCAGAACTTTTACTCCATCAATCAGGTGGCGCCCCGCAAGATTCTCATCCTGGCGGCGGACCATATCTACAAGATGGACTACAGTTTTTTGATTCAGTACCACGAGGACCGGCGCGCCGACTTGACCGTCGGCGTCGTGGTGATTCCGCGCGAGCGCGCCCGGGACTTCGGGGTGGTGGGCATTGATTCCGAGGGCCGCGTCACGGAGTTCCACGAAAAGGAAATGCCCGAGCATTGTTTCTACATGGACAAGGACCACTGCCTGGCGTCCATGGGCATTTATGTCTTCAACGTGGATCTTTTGGAGGAGATTCTCACCGAGGATGCCAAGTCTGAGTCCAGCCACGATTTCGGCCGGGACATCATTCCCCGCATGATCGGCAAGTCCGCCGTGTACGCGTATCCGTTCATTGATGAGAACCGCAAGCAGGCGATGTACTGGAGGGACGTGGGGACGATCGACGCTTACTGGGAAAGCAACATGGAGCTGATCGCGGTGGATCCGGTCTTCAATCTCTACGATCACGAGTGGCCGCTGCGCACCTACCAGGAGCAGGTGCCGCCCGCCAAGACCGTCTTCGCCCAGGAGGGCGAGGAGGGGCGAGTGGGTGTGGCGCTCGAGTCGCTGGTGTCGAGCGGGTGCATCATCTCCGGCGGGCGTGTGCAGCGCTGCATCTTGTCGCCCAACGTGCGGGTCAACAGTTATGCGCGCGTCGAGGACTCCATTTTGATGGACGGCTGCCAGGTGGGCCGTCGCGCGAAAGTGAAGCGGGCAATCGTCGACAAAGAGGTCCATATTCCGCCGCACTCGGTGATCGGGTTCGATCTGGAGGAAGATCGCAAGCGGTTTTATGTCAGCCCGGGCGGGGTCGTGGTGCTGGCCAAGGGAACGCAGCTGGCGAGCCCGGAAGAGGAAGAGGGAGCGGACCGCACCGGGAGGGGTGAGCATGGCTGAGCGAGCAAGCGGCTTGTCAATCGTGATGGCGGCACCCGAGGGGGTGCCTTACGTGAAGACCGGGGGCCTGGCCGACGTGGTGGGGGCTCTCGCGCCTGAGCTTGCGCGCCTCGGCCACGAGGTCCGGGTGTTTTTGCCGCGCTATCGCTCTGTGGACACTGCCCGCTGGGGCCTGGCCAAGCCGATCAAGCAGTTCGACGTGACCCTGGGCTCAGGTCCTCGCCGCGTGAAGCTCTACGCCCACGCGGCTGAAAAGCGATACACCGTGTATTTCATCGAGCAAGACGCCTACTTTGACCGCGACCCTCTTTACGGCACCGCGCACGGAGACTACCCGGACAATGCGGAACGTTTTGCATTCTTCAGCATCAGTGTGCTGGAGGCCCTGCGCGCCTTGGACGTTTCGCCGGACATCGTGCACGTCCATGACTGGCAGACGGGGCTCGTACCGGTTTACCTCAAGACGCTGTTTGCCCAGGATGCCCACTTCCGCAAGACGCGTACCGTGTTCAGCATTCACAACCTTGCCTACCAGGGTGTCTTTCCGCGCTCGCAGCTCGCCGTCACGGGCTTGCCCGACCAGGTCTTTTCGGTCTCCGGGCTGGAGTTTTGGGGCCAGCTGAATTATCTCAAGGGCGGCTTGGTGTTCTCGGACCTTTTGCTCACGGTCAGCGAGCGCTACGCCCAGGAAATTCTCACCCCCGAGTTCGGCTGCGGCTTGGAAGGCGTTCTGGCGACGCGCTCGCGCGACCTCGCCGGCATTTTGAACGGCATCGACACGGACATTTGGAACCCGGCGAAGGACACGTTTGTCGAGCCGCGGTTCGATGCGCGCAGTTTTGAGGAGAAACAGGAGGTCAAGGCCGCGCTCCAGCGGCGCTGTGGGCTGCCGGTCGAGAAGAATGCCTTTCTCGCGGGCATGATCACCCGGCTTGCGGATCAGAAGGGAGCGGACCTGGTGGCGAAGATCCTGCCCATCCTGCTCGCGCGCAGGATTCAGATGGTGATCCTCGGCACCGGGGAGGCGCGCTACCATGCGCTCCTCGAGGAGGCCGCCAAGCGGCATCCCGACCATCTGCGGGTGTACCTGAAGTTCGACGACCCGCTGGCGCACGCCATCTACGCCGGCTCCGACGCCTTCCTCATGCCCAGCCGCTACGAGCCCTGCGGGCTTTCGCAGATGATCAGTTTGGGATACGGCACGCTCCCGATCGTGCGGGCCACGGGGGGCCTGGCGGACACGATTGTGGATTTGGACCAGGACCCCAAGCGGGGGAACGGGTTTGTGTTTCACGAGTACCGGGAAGACGCTTTTCTTGCCACGGTCTTGCGCGCGTTGACCTATTTTGATGAGCGGCGCGCCGACTGGGTTGCCGCCGCACGCAGGGGAATGGGACTGGATTTTTCTTGGAAACGCTCAGCCTCGCGCTATGTCGAGCGCTACCGGACGGTGGCGTCCGGCTGCGCGGTGGGCTGACGGGAATCATCAGCAAGGCCTCAAGGGGGCGCTCCCCGATCGTGGAAGCGCCCGGCCTTGAGGGTATGGAAGGAGGTTCGAGATGGCACGTTTGGATACCCTGAAGGCGGAGAGTTCACCTCGCGAGTCAGGCCGCAGCAAGCAAGCGCAGCGCCCGAACGCCGAGGAACTTCGCCGGGAAATTGAGAACGAAGCCTACCGGCTGTTTGAAGCCCGCGGGCGCCAGGAGGGCAAGACCCTGGAGGATTGGCTGCGCGCCGAAAAGAACGTCCGGCGGCGCTGGAATCTCAGCTCCTAAGGGTCGCTCGCCCCATTCTTGAGATTGTCCTTGTCCGCACGGAGCACCCGTCCAACATCGGGGCGGTCGCCCGCGTCATGGCGAATGTGGGCATGGAGCGGCTCACCTTGGTCGATTGCGCTTACCATAGGCTCTGGGAGGCGTATGCAACGGGCTGGAAAGCCCGCTCCATCCTGGATCGGGCGCGCGTGTGCGCCACGTTGCGGGAAGCTCTCAGCGGCGCGCACCTGGTCGTGGGCTTCAGCGCCCGCTCGGGTCGCAAGCGGGAGGCGCGCCTGCTCGATGAGGTGGCCGGCGAGATCCGCCGCGCCGCGAGGCGCAAACGGGTGGCTCTCTTGTTCGGCAACGAGAAGAGCGGCCTGTCAAACCCCGAAGCGGCGGCCTGCCGCTGGCTCGTGCGCATCCCCACGCACGGCCGCTATCCTTCCCTGAACGTGTCTCATGCGGTGGCGATTGCAACGTATGTCCTCCAGCGCGAGCGGCTCACCCCGCACGGTGCGACCGATTCGCGGAAACCTGATTACACCGTGACGGCCGGGGAGCTGGAGCGCTCGCTTGAGGCTCTCGAGAGCGCGCTTGAGCGCCTGGGCTATGGCGGGAGGCGCACCGCCGTGCGCCTGCGTATTCTCCGGGCGGTGCGCGAGAACGCCAGGCGGGGGCTCCTCGACAAGCGCTCGGTACGCATCATCCGATCCCTCGCCGACCGAACGCAACAGGTCATCCCGGATGCGACTCTTTCCGCACCGCGAGTTTAGCTGGGTCCTCGATCTCGCCCTCTACGCCATCGTCACGGCCGCCGCCGCTCTCCTGGCCTCCCTGCTGGGTCCGCGCCTCGACCGATGGTGGTTGAGCTCGGCTTCTTTCCTGCGCCGCGCGAGCGGGTTTTCCCGCGAGCGCCGCTTCGTGGCGGTCGTGCTGCTGTGCGTCTTCGCCGTTCTCGTGTTCTTCGCTCTGGGCGTCCTCCACAACTATCCCTTGTCCGGCGACGAGAACTGCGGCATTTTTCTGGCCCGGTGCTTTCTCATGGGCAAGACCCATGTCCCGCTGCATCCCCTGCACAAGTTCTTCCGCTCCTCCCACGTGGGGGAAAAGGACGGCAAGAAGTTTTCGGTCTACCCCCCTGCCTGGCCGCTGGCTTTGGCGTTGGGCCTTGCCTCTCGCGCGCCGTGGGCCGTCAACCCGTTGCTGGCTGTCGCGACCCTCGCCCTCTTTTATTCGTTGGCGCGTTCCTGGTACGGCCGCGAGGTGGCGACGTGCGCTCTCCTGGCCACCGCCGGGTCGGCTTTCTTCCTTCATAACAGCGCTTCCTATTACTCGCATGCCTTCACGTTTTTCTTCCTGATGTTGTTTGCCTGGTGCCTGAATCGGTTGTGGGAGAAGGGGACGGGCGGCTGGGCCCTCTTGGCGGGCGCCGCGGCCGGGACGGCTTTTGCGGCCCGACCGCTCACTGCATTGATGTTTTCGGCGCCGTTTGCGGCGTACGTCTTCTGGCAGGCCTGCGCCGCAACGAGCCGCTTTTCGTGGCGGCACGTGGCGTTGGGGCTGGGCGGAGCGGCCTTCCCGGTGGGGCTTTTCATGGCCTTCAATCACAGTATTACGGGAGATCCCTTCTTGCCGCCCCTTCAATACTACTACAGCCATGAACGCCTGGGGTTCATTCTCGGCCACAGTGCGGCCAACGGGCTGCGCCTCACGGCGCGGCGGTTCTGGAGTTACATGGAATGGACGCCTCCGTTCCTCTTTCCAGTTTTCCTCGCGAGTCTCTTCGGCCGGCGCACGAACCGTTGGGAGCACCTCCTCTCTCTCAGCTTCGTTTACCTGAGCGCGGGCTACTTCCTTTACTATGGGGACGGCGGCAACCAGTACGGACCGCGGTTTCTCTACGAGTCGCTCGCCTTTGTGATGGTGATTGCCTGCGCGAGGATCCTCGCGTGGTACCGCTCCCTCAAGACGGGTTGGGTGAAGCGCTTCGCGCGGGCATTGGTTTGCATGAGCGTGCTTGCGAACGTCTACGTGACGAGCGCCCTGGCGTGGAACTACAACGTCATCCTCTGGGAACGGGCAACTCTCGAGCGGGAGGTCCGCGAGCGCGGGATGGCGCGAGCGGTGGTGTTCGTGCGCGACTGGATCGGATCCGCGTGGCCGACGTTTCCCACGGACACGATCCGCAATTCGCCGGACTTGTCGGATCCGGTGCTGCTCGCAAACGACTTTGGCGAGGAAAACCGCTTGCTGGCCGAGGCCTTTCCCGACCGGGCATTCTACGTGGCGACGTACGACCGCACGGCTCGTAGGTTGAAGCTGGAGGAGGTCCGATGGGCCCGCTCCTAACGGCCCCTTCACGCCCCTGCGAGCTGCGCGAACGAACTTCCCACGGGTGGCGCGAGGCGTTCGCGCGCGGCATCCTTGTTCTTGCGGCGGTGGGAGCGGCGCTCGGCTTGGCTGAGGGCGCCGTGAGGCTCCTTGAGCGCGCGGACACGGGAAGGGTGCGCGAAACCTTCTTCACCGCTCGGCGAGCCACCCAGCTTTACTGCGTGGATGTCGACAAGACAGGCTACTATCCTATTGATCTGAATGATCCTGCGACCAAGCGCCGATACCGCGACGAGCTGGGCATCGAAAACATTCCAGCCTCGCAGATGGGGCCGTCGCACTGCGTGGAGCTGCATTTCAACCCGCAAGGCTTCCGTTCTCGCGAGCCCTACACGCCGGGTCCCGCGCCTGCGGGAGTCCTGCGGGTGGCCGTGTTCGGCGATTCGTTTGTGGAAGGCATCGGGATACGCGACGAGGACACCGTGACGGCGCGCCTCCAGGAGGACCTCCTCCGGCGCACCGGGCGCCGAGTCGAGGTCCTCAATTTCGGCGTGGCGGGCTTCGGCAGTCGAGACATCTCCCAGACCGTTCGGCGCGAGGCGGATCGCTACAAGCCCGATCTTGTGCTTTACATCTACGTGCTCAACGACCCGGTGCATGGGCAGGTCCTTGCGAAGGAGCATGAGGCGCTGGTAAACGACTTCATCAACTTCCGCGCCATCCGCAGCCGGCGGGAGATCGGAGCCTTGCTGGGCTCCGCCGGTTCGGGACCGCTCGGCGGGTGGCTTGCGCGCAGCGCGCTCGTGCGGGCCCTGCTGGCCCGAGATCTTAAGAAGCGCATTGCAGGGGGAACGGTGAGGTGGTACAAGTCTCTCTACGCGCCCGGCAACCGGCCGGGCTGGCGCAGGACCCGGCGGCACTTGGCGGAGATGGGGCGCAGCCAGCGCGCGGCCGGGCGCGACTTTGGAGTGGCCATCATGCCGCTGCTCGTGCAGCTGGACCGTTATCCCTTCGAGGACGTTCACAGGCAGGTTTCGAGGGCCCTCGGCGCTTGCAGCATTCCTTCCTTGGATCTGTTGGAAGACTTCCGGGGCGAGGATGCTGGAGCCCTGTGGGTGTGCGACCTGGACTGGCACCCGAATGCGCACGCCCAAGCGCGCATGGCTCGGGCCATAGCCCGGTGGGCGACCGACACCTTCGCCCTGTCCGCTTCGAGGCCCTCGGGGAACGCTGCAAAGGAGGATACATTGTGAAGAATATTCTGCCGGCCGTATGGATGTGGTCGGATGTGGCCGAGGAGAAAGGCTACCCCCTCAACGGCTGGCTCATCGCGGCGCCGGGAGGATCCGTTGTCATCGACCCCGCCCACTTCGACCGCGAATCGATTGAGATCCTCGACCCCTTCAAGCCCGTCTCGACGGTTCTGCTGACCAACAAAGATCACGAGCGGGCTGCGGCCGCCGTGAGGGAACGCTTCGGCTCCGCGGTCAGTATTCACGAGGCGGATGCCGGGCTCCTGATGAAGCCCCCCCAGGCGACGTTTCGCGACGGGGACGTCTTGGCCGGATTTCTGCGCGTCATTCACCTGGCCGACCAGAAGACGCCGGGAGAGTGCGCCCTCCTTTGGGAGGAGCAGCGGATCTTGTGGCTTGGAGACGCTTTGATCGGAAACCCTCCCGGTACCTTGCAGATGCTCCCGGCGGAGAAGTTTAAGGATGCCGCGCGCGCCAAAGAGGGCCTGAGGCGCCTGCTCGATCTTCGGTTCAGCGTGGTGCTCGTAGGCGACGGCGTGCCGCTCATGAGCGGCGGGCGGGGGATCATCGAGCGGCTCGTGGCTGAAAAGTCCGAGGTTGGGAGATGAGAGAGGATCCCCCGAGCGAAGCGAAGGCAGCGGAGGAGTCGGCTTCTTGCACGGTGGGGGGCGCGCGCCTTGAGCTTGTTCGCGGAGACATCACCCTTGAGCGCACCGAGGCCATCGTCAACGCAGCCCACTCGCAGTTGGCGGGCGGGGGAGGCGTCGACGGAGCGATCCACCGGCGCGCGGGGCCTGAC
>CAZPNG010000101.1:0-13253 GCA_964587845.1 uncultured bacterium
GATCCGCGCCCGGCGGCTGGCCGCCGAATGCGTGCTGGCCTTCAGCGACAAGCCCGAGGCCCGGGCGCTGGCGCGAGCCCGGCGCTTTGGGGTGCCCACAGCGGCGCTCGCGCGCGCGGCCTTCGCCTCCAAAGCCCTTCATGAGGAGGCCATCCGCGCTCTTCTGCGCAAGCATCGGGTGGAGATGATTGCGCTGGCCGGGTACATGAGGATCTTGAGCGCGGCCTTCGTGCGCGCCTACCGCGGGCGGATCTTCAACATCCACCCGGCTCTCTTGCCCAAGTTCCCGGGCGCGCATGCGATCGAGGATGCCTATCGCGCGGGCGCGAAGGTGACGGGCGTCACGGTGCACGGGGTGACCGCGAAGGTGGACGGCGGCCCCATCGTGGTGCAAAAGGCCGTTCGGGTTCGGCCCGGGGAGACCCTGAAACGATTGGAAACTCGCATTCATCGCGTGGAACATGGCCTTTATCCGCGGGCCTTGAAGCTGCTGGTCGACCGTCGGCTTCGGGCGCGCGGCAAAAAATCTCAGAGGAGAACCTGATGGCCCTTAAAATCAAAGACATACACGCGCGGGAAATCCTGGACTCGCGCGGCAATCCCACGGTGGAAGTTGAGGTTTCACTCGTGGGCGGGGCGGTGGGCCGCGCGGCGGTGCCCAGCGGCGCGTCCACCGGCGAGCATGAGGCGCTCGAGCTGCGGGACGCAGACCCCAAGCGCTATCTGGGCAAGGGGGTGCTCAAGGCCGTGGGCCACGTGAATCAGAAGATCCGCCGGCGGCTCGCGCGGTTTGACGCGACCGACCAGCGCCGGGTCGATGAGGCCCTCCTCGAACTCGATGGCACCGAGAACAAGGCGCGCCTCGGCGCGAACGCCATGCTGGGTGTCTCGCTCGCGGTGGCTCACGCCCGCGCAGCCGCCCAAGGCAAGTGGCTCTACGAGTCGCTCGGAGGCCCGAAAGCCAATCTCTTGCCGGTGCCCATGATGAACATCTTGAACGGCGGGGCGCACGCCGACAACACCGTGGACCTGCAGGAGTTCATGGTCATGCCGTTCGGGGCCTCGCGGTTCGAGGAGGCGCTGCGCATGGGCGCGGAAATTTTCCATCACTTGAAGAAAATCTTGAAGAGCCGCGGCTTGTCCACGGCCGTGGGCGACGAGGGGGGATTCGCGCCCGATCTTAAATCCAATGAAGAGGCCCTCGAGCTGATTCTCGAGGCGGTGACGGCGGCGGGCTATCATCCCGGCGGGGATGTGTGGATCGCGCTCGATCCGGCCGCCAGCGAGTTTTACCGCAAGGGCCGTTACGTGTTGAAAGCGGAAGGTCGCGAGCGCAAGCCCGAGGAAATGGTCGCATACTGGCGCGAGTGGGTGCGCAAGTATCCGATTTTTTCCATTGAGGACGGTCTGGCCGAGGACGACTGGGGCGGCTGGAAGGCGCTCACGCGCGCGGTGGGCGAGGAGGTCCAGATTGTGGGCGACGACCTTTTTGTCACGAACGTCAAGCGCTTGCAGCGCGGCATCGACGGGGGCGTGGCCAACGCGATTCTCATCAAGGTGAACCAGATCGGCACGCTCACCGAAACCATGGATGCCGTGGCCTTGGCCCACAAGAACGGCTACCGCGCCGTCATGAGCCACCGGAGCGGCGAGACCGAGGACGTCACGATCGCCGACCTCGCGGTGGCCCTGTCCTGCGGGCAAATCAAGACGGGCTCCCTGTGCCGTTCCGAGCGCATGGCAAAGTACAACCAACTTTTGCGCATCGAGGAGCGGCTGGGGCGCCGGGCGCGCTTCGCCGGCCGGGCGCTATGTCCGCAAAGCCATTCCCACCGCTCGTAGGAGTTTTTCTCGTCGGCGCCATTTTCGTGGGCCTGTTTGCGCCCGGCTTCGTGCGCCTGGAGGCCCTGCGTTCCCGGGAGCGGCAACTTGCCGGCCAGGTCGACTCGCTTCGCGTCAAGATCGAGCACTTGGAAGAAGAGCGGGAGCGGTTGCGCCATGACGTGGATTATCTGGAGTCCATCGTGCGCAGCGAACTCGGCCATGCCCGCCCGGGCGAAGTCATCTACAAGACCCAGGTGTTTGATCCTCAAACCGCGCCGCCGCCAGCAGTTGTGAGCGCGCGCCCTCGCCCGGAGCCGGCGAAAACCGTTGACACCCCTTCTCGTAAATCCGTATAATACGGGGCTTTAAGCGACGCGGGGTGGAGCAGTCCGGTAGCTCGCTGGGCTCATAACCCAGAGGTCGTTGGTTCAAATCCAACCCCCGCTAAATTCAGAAGCCCCCTTATCCAGGGGGCTTCTTTTTTTATGCTTAAATGCACAGCGCAGGGCGCCAAATTGTACGCCTTCTTTGTTCCTCTCTTTTTCGGTTTTTGACGCTAAAATAGCGGCATGAGAATCTTTCTCGCGCTGGGGCTTTTACTCGTCTTTTTTTTGATCGGCCGTCAGGCCGCCGCGGAAACGCGCCGGCCTGTTTCGGAGTATTCCTCTGGTGGGACGCCGGCGATCGAGGCCATTCTGATCCTGCCCAATGGGAAAAAGTACGAGCCGGGCGTATTCGCGCCCGAAGTGAAGGTCCGGCTGCGCAATGCCACCGCCGACCGCGACAAAAACCTCGCGCCGACCGCCGTCGTCATCCGTCGTCTATTGTGGGACTACCGGCCCGAGGAAAGGGTGTGGCATTCGGCGAGGCGCGGCCGCATCGACCGCAATTCCGACGGGACGTTTCTGCACGACACTTCGGCCGAGGGAACGACGGACCTCGTTTTCGAGGCCGGCCTTCTGCGCCCCGGCGAGGAAATCAAGCTTTCTCTGCCGCTGACGCCGCAGGTGTTCGGCCGGCATGACCTGTTTCTTTCCTACGGCCTTCTCGATTCGCATACGTGGGAAGGCGAAACGCTGATCGAAGAATTCATTTCCCCCAAGAGCCCCGGCAAAATCAAGATAGGCTACTATCCTTCCAAATCCGTCGCGCACGGCAAGCGCGGCCGCTCCGCGGTCTACAAGCCGTCGTCCGAACCCGGCAAGCCCGGGCCGTTCGCCGTGTACGACGGCGTCACCGGCTTCGAGTTTCCGATGATCTCCTCTTCGCCGAAAAATTCCCCGCTCGTGCCGCTCGCGAAAAAAGCCGGCGTCGATCTTTTGAACGAAAGCTGGTGGGCGTTCCGCAATGAAGCGCTCGGTGCGTGGATCTTCGTCCGCGACGACGGCCGTGCGGTCGGCTTGAAGGACGGAAAATACGTCGAGCTGCCGCGCATGGACGTGCGCGTGCCCGACGAGCTCGGCGCTCTCGAAGGCGGTGCCACGCGCCTTCGGATGCGCCGCGACGCGTTCTACGGGCTTTACGAAGGGCTGCCGGCCGACGAGGCCGATGCGGGCGCGGTGAAGCTGCCCGCCAACATGCTCTGGGTGGTGCTCGCGCGCGCGGCGGGGGAAGGCGTCGAGCTGAAACAGGAAGAAGTCCGTCCGGCGGGCGTGCCGGTGCGGGTGGTGACCGCCGGCGTCACCGCCGGAGAAAGCGGGGAGGACGACCGATGAAGGCGCACAAAGGGTATTTCGCGGGATTCGTGATTTTGACAGGGCTCGGGTTGTGGCTTTTGTGGGTGGATTATAACTTCGTGCCGTTCGGGCCACGCACGCTCGGGGAGACCCGCTTCATGGACACGGAAATCCGCGTGATGTTCGTGGCGTTGGGATCTCTGATCGCAGGCAGCGCCTGCCTGTGGCGATCTCTCAGGAAGTAATCTTCTAGCCGACCTGCTTGTCGGCCCGGTAGTTTTCGGTGAGATAGACCCGGCCGGCGTCGTCGTAAAAGAACGCCTTGCCCTCCTTCTTGTCGTCGACATAATTGTAGACCGAAGTCAGCCGCCCGTTCAGGATGTTGTACGTTTTGTCGACGCCGTTTTTCTTGTCATCGTGGTACTCAGTGTCGAACATCGGCCGTCCTTCCGGGGTGTACATGACCTGAAGCCCCTCGCGTTTGCCCTTCACGTACTTTCCTTCCGACATCAGAAATCCCTTGTCGCCGTGATACCAAAGCTGGGTGCCGTGCCTGAGGTCATTCTGATAATTTTCGTCGGACGTGCCGACGCCGGTTTTCGAGTAGCTCTTGCGGGGGCCGTGCTTCTTTCCTTGTGTGTAGGAGCATTCGAGTTCGAGGCGGCCGTCCGGATAATATTTTTTCGCGACGCCGGTGATCGCGCCGTCTTCGTAGAGGACTTCCTGCTGGACCGTTCCGTTCTCGTGGAAAGCTTTGTAGATGCCGTGAAGCTTCCCGCCGCGGTAATTTTTCTCTTCTTTGACTTGTCCGCCGGGAAAGAACGTTTTCACGAGGCCGTCGGGGGGAGAATCCTGGGCAAAAACGCAGGGCGAGGCCGCTCCCAACGTGAAAAGGAGGACCGAAAGCACGAAACGCCGCGTGATTTTCTTCGTTGCCCGGTTCATTCGCTTCTTGTATAACATAATACGACCGACTCACGAACACAAGAGGGAAACGATGACGCTGATCCCGGTACTCTTCTCCTTGGCGGCCCTGCTTTTTTGGGGTCCGGCGGACGCTTTGGCTTTCGGGGGCATGATCGACGTCCTCGAGCAGATCGGCGAGACCGAAGGCGGGGACGGCGGACAAAGCGAGTCGACTTCCTCCTCTTCCGGCCATTCCGAGCCTTCTTCACCCGCTCCTTCGACCCCCGTTTCTCCCGAGCCTTCCGGCCCGGCGACACCCGAATTCGGCCCGATAGAAACGACTGCCATCGGCGCGACGCCCATGGGCGGAAACACGGGCAACGCCTTGCTCGACGACGTGAGTGCCCGCATCGTCCCCGCTGAAAAGACCCCGAACATGGGCGAGACCGTCTACGATTCCAAGACCGGCATCTCGACCACGACGGTCACGAATCCCGACGGCACCAAAAAAGTCACCAAGAAGGACAAGGACGGCAACGTCCTTTCCGAAGAATTCTATCCGCCCGGCGGCTCCAAGCCCGACGTCGTGAAAACCCGCGACCCCGAAACGGGCGAGACCACGACGACTGTCACCAACAAAGACGGTTCTAAGGACGTCCTCACCACCAATTCCGAAGGCTTCCTGACCGGCGAGACGCACGTGCCCGCGCCGCGCCCCAGTGCCAGCGCCTACGATCCGGAAACCGGCAAGACCACCGCCTCGGTCAAAAATCCGGACGGCTCACGCACCGTCACGCAGACTGACAAGGACGGCAACGTCATTTCCACCGAGATCATTCCGCCGCGCGGGCAGGGCCGTCCCTCCGCCACGATGCGCGACCCGAAAACGGGTCAGACCACGACCGCGACGCGCAACCCCGATGGCTCGCGCTCGGTCGTCACGAAGGACAAAGACGGGAAAACCATCTCCGAGCATCAGGAGCCGCCGCCGGGCAAAGGTGAGGCGTTTGTCAGCACGAAGGACCCCCAGACCGGTGTCACGACGACCGTGCGTGGGACCGGCGAGGACCGGACGGTTTCCGATTCGCGCAGTTGGAAGGGCGACGACGGCTCCGACCATACGCTGGTGACGGACAATAAAGGCAACCAGACCGAGATCGTCAGGGACAAGAACGGCAATACGACCACCACCCAATGGGACAAGGACGACCGCCAGACGCAGACGGTGCAGCGTCCGGACGGCTCCCGAATCGAGACGTCGAATACGGCGGACGGGCACATCGAGGAAAAAACGGTCAACAAAGACGGCACCGTCGAGACGGTCAAAAAAGACCACGCGGGTAACGTGATGGAGCGCTCGAACGCCGGCAAAGACGGCAACGTCTTCCGAAAAGTCGACGAGCAGGGCGTCACCACCGAGAGCCGTCCGGCGCCGGAAGGCGGACGGGTTGACGAAAGCACCGACGCCAAGGGCAACGTGCGCCGGTCCTATTACGACGAGGAGGGCGAGCTGCTGTACCAGGAAGAGGATCGCAAAACGCCCAAAGAGTCGGGCGAGGCTTACTTCGAGAACGAGCTGGGCGGAAAATTCGGCGAATGGGACAAATTGCCGCAGTCCGCGAAAAACCAGTACGCCGATTCCGAGGGCCAGATCATTGAGCGCGTGAAGGCCGAGCTTCTGAGAGACCAGCAGGCCTGGGAACGCGAGCGTAGTGAGGAAGAGCGCCGCCGCGAAAACGCGGAACGGCAGAAGATCACCGACGAAAAAATCGCCGCGATACAGGCCGAGGCCGACGCGCTCCAGGCGCGCCTCGCGGAAAACCGGAAAAAAGACGAGCTCTTGAAAAAGCGCCGCGAGGTCGCGGAAAGAATGCGCCAGTATGACGGCGAAATCTATGAAGCGCTGGCGCGAGGCGACAAGGCAGAGGCGAAACGGCTTTCCGACGAGGCGGACGCGCTGCATGACAGCACGCACGACCTTTACAAGCTGACGCCCGAGGACGAAAATGCGATCGCCGATAGGCAGGCCGTGCGCGACCGGATGGCGCAAAAAGTTGGCAGCCGCGCGCGCAATATCGCGGACTCGAACCTCATCGGGATCGAGGGTGAGCAGGAATTGAAAGAATCGGTCACCGGCAAGGCCCAGTACGTTTCCATCGGCGCCCACATGCAGGAAGAGACCAAGAAGACCACGCGCATGGCCGACCGCGAAAAGGCGTTCGCCGAGGCCAAGCAGGCTGAGATCTACCGGCTTTTGGACGATCCGAAGACGACACGAGCGGAGCGGGAAGCCCTCGCCGAAATGCTCCAGATGGCCGATCTCCAGCATGAGGGCGCAAGCCGCATGCTGAGCGACAACGCGACGCTGACCGCGGCCGGCTACGGCATCGACGCCGCGATGCTGCTCTCCGGCGGAAAGATCGCGCAAGTGATCAAAAGCGGCGTCTCCGGTGGCGCGGCGAAGCTCGCGGCTAAGAACGTTATCACTCAACAAACCGCTGCGACCATCGTCGCGAAAACCACGGAGACCGGCGTTCTCAAGCTCGCCGGAGAAGGCGTCACCGCCGCCGCGTCGGGCACCGCGCGCCGCGTCATCAGCGAAGAAGCCGCGCTCGCGACCGAAAGGGCGCTGACCACTGATGTTGGCAAGGTCGCCGCCACGTCCGCCGAAGCGGTGGGCACCCGCGTGATCGGGACCAAAGGCGTCGAGACGGTCAAAAACGTGGCCTCAGCTGTCACGGAAGTGGCGACGACCAACGTCAGTGAACTTCCAGGCAAATTAGGCTATGGCCGCACGGCGGCCACCGGCGCGGCCGAGGAAACCGCGGCGACCGCCGCTGCGGCGCCGAAACCGGCCGCGGCCTCCGCGCCCAAGCCGAAACCGGCCGGGCCGCAGCACGGCGACCGCACGATGACGCTCGAGCAGCTGGAGGATTTCGCGAAAAATCCGCGCGTGCGGACCACCGAGCGTCCCGGCACCGTCGACAAGTTCTACGACGAAGCGCTTCAGCCGAGGTCGCGCATTCCGGCGGAGGACTTCGTCAAGGCGCGCCAAAAATGGAACAACATTCCCGAGGTCGAGCGCCGCGCGTACGACCGGCAGGTGCGCGAGGCGATCGACGAAGCCGCTGCGATGGGCGACAAATGGGCCAAGCGGCTGCAGGACGACCTGAACGCCGGCAATTTTAATTACAACTACGAACCCGGCCTGAACGGCCTCGGCCTCGCGCCCGGACGCCAGACGGCGCTGCTGAATCCATTGACCCAGGGCACCGGACTCCAGACGGCCGATCGCATGGCGAGCACGCTCGTCCACGAATACGCGCACATGTACCAGGGGCCGCTCAAGTTCACGGCGCAGGAAGGCGGAACGGTCGCCGGCGCCGCGACAAAAGGACAGTACAACGAAGTGCGCGCGTTCATGGCCGAATCCAGTTTCAACAAAAACCTCCGCGCGGCGCGCGACCTGAACGGAAAAGCGTTCGACGATGCGACGGGCCGGGAGCTCGACGCGCTGATGGGCGTCGACAACTTGGCGTCCAAGCCCGGGACCGTGGCCAGGGGACTGGAAGCGCGCAAAAACCTTCAGGAAGGCCTCGTCGACAATTACGAGTACGGCACCTACGCCGACAAGAGCCGCAGCATGGCGGCCGAGCGCCTTTCCAACTACCGCGGCGGCAGCATGCGCGACATCCGCGAGCGGTTGAACAAGCTCCGCGGCCCCAACGGCGAATCCACCCCCGAGTACGAAAAACTCCTCAAAGAAATCCAAGAAACCGGCGGCCGCACCGGCCGTGGCCGCTAGAGCTAAACTCCACCGGCTCCTCCACAAAAACCCATCGACATCCGCACCGGCATCCAGATACCGGATACCGGGCCAGGTCCCGAGACCGCTTTTTTGGGGGGAAGGTCCCCTCGACCCAACGGCCCTGGAAGTTCTCATGACATTTGTATATACAAACGTAATGTTGTAGAATGTTTTTGGAAGTTCCGCAGATTGGGTGGAGTCTCATCAAGAACGAACGGCTCAAGAAAATTCGGGGCCTGTCTTTCGAGGAGATTCTCAAGGCGAAGCGGGTCGTCGTCGGGAAGCATCTCGAGTGAGCTCACCAGGACATCATGCTCTTTTGGCACCGCGGGCCTATCTGGGGTGTACCCTTCGTCAGGTCCGGTGAGGGCATTTTCTTGAAGACCCTTTACCCCAGCCGAAAGGTTACGAGGATTTACCTGGAAGGTAGGCCGTTATGAAGCGGGTGAAGCTCACCAGACAGGAAAGGCAGATTGAAGAAGCCCTTGTTCGGGGAGAATATGTCGGTGCGAGCAGGACGGAGTTCGAGGAGATCGCCCGGGCGATCTCTGCGCGCAAGAAGGACGCAGTTCTGAATCTCCGCGTGAATCGGCAAGACCTGGAACGCCTGAAGCGCAAGGCCCGCGAGCTGGGCGTACGCTATCAGACGTTCATTGCGGAAGTCCTGCGCCGTTTCGCTCAGAGCTGACGACAGTTTCAATCTCCGTGCGAGGACGATATAATAACGGCTTCTTATGGTTTTTGGCGGCGTAGCTCAGTTGGAAGAGCAAGGGACTCATAAGCCCTGGGTCGGCCGTTCGATTCGGCCCGCCGCCACCAGGTTCTTTTTCATCTCACATCCTTCATGTCCGGCCGCCCCGATCTTGTCCAGCATCTGAAGCACGAGCTCTTTCACCGGGCGGCGCTCCGCCCGGGGGACGTCGTCTTGCTGGGGGTTTCCGGCGGGCCAGATTCCAGAGCTCTTTTAGATGCCGCCGCGCGCGTGCAAGGAACTTTCCCCGCTCGCTTTGTGGTCGTGCACGTGCATCACGGGCTGCGCGCGCGCGACGCGGATCGCGACGCGCGGTTTGTGGAAAAGCTTGCGGCTCACGCCGGGTTTGAGTTCTGCTGCGAACGCGCGGACGTGAAGCGCCTGGCGCGCCGCTCGAAGCGTTCCATCGAAGACGCCGCGCGCCATGCCCGGCTCGACATTTTCGCCCGCATGGCACGCCGGCTCAGCGCGAAAGCCGTCGTTCTGGCCCATACCGCCGACGACCAGGTAGAGACTTTTTTTCTGAGCCTCTTGCGGGGCGCGGGCACGCGGGGCCTGGCGGGGATGGAAAGGGACCGCGAGGTGGCCGGGTTGCGCATCCTGCGGCCGTTCCTCGCCTTCTCGCGGCGGGACATACTCGCCCACCTCGCGCGTCACCGGCTCAGGTTCCGCAACGACCGCACGAATCTTTCCCTGGGGCCGCGGCGCAACCGGATCCGGCACCGCATTCTGCCTTTTCTCGAGCGCTACTTTTCAGTGGGCATTCGCCGCACCATCTTGCATGCGCAGGAGAATCTGGCCCGCGATCAGGAGGCCCTGGAACTGATGAGCCATCAAGTTCTTGGCCGCGCCCTCGCCTGGAACCGGCGAGGCGTGACGGCTCTGGGCCGCGCGAAGCTCGCGGCCGCGCCAGCTGCCGTGCGATTCCGGGTCCTGGAGCACGCCTTGGAGTCGGCTGGATTGCGCGGTGCCCTCACGCGCGTTGCAGCAGGGCGGCTGGAGGAAGCGCTCAATCATCGCACGCCCTCCTGGTGTCCGGTGAGGGATTCGATCGGGTTCTGGGTGCGTAAGGGAACGGTTTTCCTGGGCAAGTGGACGGATCTGGCGCGTCTCGGGCTCCTCTCTAAACGCTTTTCCCGCAAAAGGTTATATCGGGAAGACCCAGCTCGCCCCAGAGAAGTGGCGGTTTCAGGGCCGCTGTGATATAATCCGTAACTTTAAGAGCTACATGAACTTAGGCATGGCTCCCAGCCTGCGCAGGGTGCGGCGGGGCGCTTGAAAGGTGTGATTTCTGTTGATGAGATTCTCTGCAGACGGGCCCTTCAGCCCTCAAAACTTCAATCTTCCGCCTGAAATGAAGGCCTTGCCTCCCAAGCCCGGTCCTCGCAAGGGCTCGGAGGGCGAGCGCTCGCGCTTCATCGTGCTTTCGCTGATTGCGCTGAGTTTTTTCATCGCGCTTCAGTTCCTCGTCTTTCCGCGCATCGAGATCAAGAGCCTTTCCTACAGCCAGTTCTTTGATCTCGTGCGCTCGAACAGCGAGGCACATGAAATCGAGTCCTGCGAGCTCGTGGAAAACGTGGTGCGCGGCAAGCTCAAGGGCGGGGCTTATTTTCAAGTCAACATCCCGGGGGGAGACCCGGAGATCATTCCGCTCCTGCGCCAAAACGTGCCGAACTTCAGCGTCAATCCGCCCAAGCTTTTCTGGCGCAACGTGGTGTACTCGCTTCTGCCCGTGATCTTCCTGACCGCGTTCTTCTGGTTTTTCATTTACCGGGGCGCGCAGCAGGGCGGAAGCCGCCTGCTGTCGTTCGGCAAGAGCCGTGCGCGGCAGTTCTCGAAGGACAAAGAGCGGATGAGCTTTGCGAACGTGGCCGGCCTGCCGGAGGCGAAGGAAGAGCTCTACGAGATCATCGATTTCCTCAAGGATCCGAAAAAGTTTCAGCGCCTGGGCGGGCGCATCCCGAAAGGCGTGCTGCTGATGGGCCCGCCGGGGACGGGCAAGACGCTTTTGGCGAAGGCCGTGGCCGGCGAGGCGGACGTTCCATTTTTCTCGATCAGCGGCTCGGATTTTGTGGAGATGTTTGTGGGCGTCGGCGCAAGCCGGGTGCGGGATCTTTTCGAGCAGGGAAAACGCGCGGCCAAGCAAAGCGGGCGGGGCTCCATCATTTTCATCGATGAGATCGACGCCGTGGGCCGCCAACGCTTCGCGGGCATCGGCGGCGGCCACGACGAGCGCGAGCAGACGTTGAACCAGCTTCTGGCGGAGATGGACGGCTTCGACACGCAGCAGGGGGTGATTTTGATCGGGGCCACGAACCGCCCTGACGTGCTCGACCCCGCGTTGCTGCGGCCCGGCCGGTTTGACCGGCAGATCGTGGTGGACCGGCCTGATCTGAACGGGCGCGAGGAGATCCTCAAAGTTCACACCCAGGGCGTCAAGCTTGCGCCGGAGGCGGACCTGAGGAAAATTGCGCGACAGACGCCTGGATTTTCGGGCGCGGACCTTGCAAACCTCGTCAATGAGGGGGCGCTCTTGGCCGCTCGGCTCAACAAGGAGGCCGTGAGCTACGAGGAGCTTGAAAAGTCCATCGAGAAGGTCATGGCGGGTCCGGAGCGCAAGAGCCGCGTGATCTCCAAGCGCGAGAAGGAAATCGTGGCGTACCACGAAGCCGGCCACGCCATGCTGGCGCTTTTGCTGGAAGGCGCGGATCCGCTGCACAAGATTTCAATCATTCCACGCGGGGTCGCCGCTCTCGGCTACACCCTGCAGGTTCCTATAGAAGACCGCCATCTGCTGACCCGGCGCGAGCTCCTGGACAAAATCACGGTGCTTCTGGGCGGCCGGGTGGCCGAGGAAATCAGTTTCGACGAGGTGACGACCGGGTCTGAAAACGACTTTGAGATGGCGACATCCATTGCGCAGCGCATGGTCTGCGAGTTTGGAATGTCCGATAAGCTCGGCAAGCTCACGTTCGGCAAGAAGGACCGTCAGATTTTCCTGGGCCGCGATCTCCTGCGCGAGAAGGACTATTCGGAGCACACGGCGGTCGTGATCGACGAGGAGGTGCGTCGCATCGTGGACGAGTGCTATGAGCACGCCACCCGTCTTCTCTCCGAGCACCGTGAGCAGCACAAGCGGCTCGCGTTGGCGCTTCTCGAAAAGGAAGTGCTGTCGGCGGATCAGGCGAGCGAGATCGTCGGCATCGCCAAGCGGACCGGGCCCTCCGGAGACGGCGCAACGTCATGATTCAGGAGTTCAAGGCCCGGGGCGTTCACTGGGTTTTTCCCGGCGTGCGCATCCTGGCGGTGTTGAACGCGACCCCGGACTCGTTTTCCGACGGCGGTCTTTTGAATGATCCGGCGCGCGCCCGCGACTGGGCCGAGCAAGCCGTGGCTGAGGGGGCGGACGCGATCGACATCGGGGCGGAATCCACGCGCCCGGGGGCCGAGGTCGTTCCTGCGCGCGAGGAGCTCGATCGCCTCTTACCCGTGCTGCGGGCCGTGCGCGCGGCGGTGCGCGTTCCCATCTCGGTGGACACGACCAAGGCCGAGGTGGCCGAGCAGGCGCTTGCCGAGGGCGCCGAGATCGTCAACGATACGAGCGGCCTCGAGCGCGATGCGCAGTTGGGTGAGGTGATCGCTCGCGCGGGCGCGGGCGTCATCCTGATGCACATGCGCGGGGTCCCTCAGACCATGCAGTCCCTGGCCGTCTATGGGGACGTCGTGACGGAGGTGCGCCGGGAGCTCGCAGAGGCCCTTGCGAGGGCCGAGCGCGCGGGCATTGCCCCGGAGGCGACATTGCTCGATCCCGGATTCGGTTTCGCAAAGACGGGGGAGCAAAGCCGCGAGCTGTTGAAAGGGTTTAGCGCTTTTTTGACCCTGGGGCGCCCGCTCGTGGCGGGCGTGTCCAGGAAATCGTTCATCGGAGAGGTGATCGGCCGCCCCGCGCGCGAGCGCGTGTTCGGCACGGCGGCGGCCGTGGCGCTGGCCGTTGAGCGGGGCGCGGCCGTCCTGCGCGTTCACGATATTGCCGCCATGCGCGATGCGGCGCGCGTGACGCAAGCCGTTTTAGGAGTTTAAGGAACGGAGCCAGGTCAGTACATAAGACCTGGCACCGATTGACACGGGGCCCGAGTTGGGCAGGGCCCCGAAGCGAAGAGGAACGGATCTAGACCATGTCGGGACATTCGAAATGGGCGAGCATCAAGCACAAGAAGGCGCTGGTTGACGCCAAGCGCGGCAAGGTTTTCACCAAGCTGATCCGCGAGATCACGGTGGCTGCGCGCAC
>CAZPNG010000102.1:0-2934 GCA_964587845.1 uncultured bacterium
TGCGCCGCGATGTGTTGTCGGCGCCCGGAGTCGAAACCACGCTGCTTGACCGCTTGAGCGAGACCTTGGAGCCCTCCGGGGTGCGCGTCGTGGGCCTCGTCCGGCCGCGGCAGTCCATGGCCCACCTCCTGGCGGATTCCCGGGGTGTTGCCACCGACCTGATGCAGCTGCGGCCCGGGTGGATCCAAATTCGCGCCGGCTCCGATCCGCGCGCGATCGTCCTTCAGATCGTGTGGCGCAGGTCGGGGTATGCTCTTTCCTGGCGCCGGATGCAGCGGGCCCTTCGAGGCCAGCCCCGCGGGCCGGTGGTCTTCGATGTCCCGGCCACTCCGCATGGAACGCTTTGGGACCAGGGCGTGACCACCGCGGATTTCCCGTATCGGGTGGCGGTAAGTTCGCTTGAGAGCTTGAGCGGGAAACACTTTGAAGATTTCCAGCCCCACGACTGGGTGCAACTCCTCCGCGCTGATCTTCAGTCGGATCAAATCTCCCCCATTGACTTGGACGTTCTGATCCTTCAGCAGCTGGCGATGCGCCTCGGCCTGTACGGGATTCCGGAGGATGAGTTGCCCAAGCGAGTTGCCCAGGATAATGAGCTGGGGCTCATTGTCCAATACCTCGACTTCATGAATTTCTTCATGTCGGAGCGTGAAGTTCCGACCTATCCCACCTGGTGGAATGACGTGGTGGCAGCAGTTCTCGACAAGCTGCGCAGGACAGACGTCAGTGGCACGTACGCCGAGGTGTGGCCCCTGTTGGCCTCGCGGCTGCGCCGCGCGCCGGCGCGCAATGCAGTGTGGGGAATGAAGAGGGTGGGAAGCCGGGCGGAGCTGATTAGCGGCGGTGTCGTTTCTCCAGATACTCGGCGAGATGGATCCACCCGAGGATTCCGAGGCCAAGGAATAGAAGCATCGAAATCACGAGCAAGAGGGGCACGTCACTCTCCTCCCTTCGAAGGGCGAGAGGGGAAGATCAACGTGAACACGATGAACATTCCCACCCCACCGATGACCGACGCTGCAGACACAACCGTATTGTATCGCAGGAAAAAGCCGGTTGCAAGGGCAGCAGTGACGAGGAGCTTCCAGGTGTCGAGCAGCGTCCTCGCCATGAGGTCTCTGCGCCCGGGGGTGAACGGGTTGCCGATCTTCATGGGCGCCAGCGTAGCACGCTATTCCTTAAACAGCAATATATTTATTTATTTTAAACATATCCCCCGTGCGGCACGCCGGGCCGCCACCCGCGTTGCCCAACTGCAGAGCGATGCCTACGAGATTCACTTTCGCCGAGGCGTGCGCGAGCAGCTGACGGACACCGACGCCCGCTGGATCGACCGCATCCTTTCGAGCGAGCTCTGGCATCCGAGGGCTATCCGGGAGCTTGTCGACGAATCCTCCGGAAAGATTGCGATCGCCGCTCGTGATTATGAGCCGGGCACGGGGCGAACCATTTACCTGCGCCTTGAGCGGCCGATTGAGCTGGACGGCCGTCCGGCCGCGTGGCTGCGTTTCAAAGCCGTGCGGCCGCAGACAGACGCCGCGGGCAAAGCGCACTCGTACCGGCGCGGCGCGGGATTCGTGCGGCGCGTGCTGCGCATCGACCGTCAAGGCAAGCATCTCTTCGTGCGGCCGGGGGAGATTGCGGGCTTGATTCAGGGCGGGTTGAGCGCTGCGAAGGCGGACACTGAGTACGACGTGATGGAAGAGGTCCTGCACCGCCGGCCCAAGCACTTGCGCACGGACCTCGGCATCGCGCGCGGAGTTTACAGGCGCAAGCGGTTCGCGGGCAAGCGCCTTGCCTTCGTGGTTGCCGGGATGGAAGAGCCCGACAGCCGCCTGGCCCGCATCAGGCCGGGAATCGGCGTTTTTTCCGGCGCTCTGGCTCCTTTCGGCGCGATAGACCTTGCCACGACCCGTACCGAAGCCCTGGCTTTTGAAGAGGGCGAGGAGCTTCTCAGAGCGTTGGGCCGGGCCCTGCGGGAATATCACGATTTTGGATTCTTACACCAGTACGTCAATTTCGCGAACACGGGAGTGGAAGGCCCTGCAGGTTCGAGGCGCATCATCGTGCGGGACCTCAACGCCACCCGCCGGGCGCGCGATTTCCGGGGGGGCGCGGCGGCCCGCAGGAGGCAAGAGGCCGGCTACCGCTTCATCGATCTGGCGAAGCCGATGAGCCAGATTCTCCGCCTCCCGTCGGATATTTACTCATCGCCCTTGCTGCATCCCCTGGCGGTGCGGCTCGCCCGCGCTCTGCTTGAGGGATATTTTGGCACACGTGAGGCGGGGCTCGAAGAACTGGCGCAACGCCTTGTCTCGCCGCCTTCCGCAGACGCTGACTTTTCTCTTCAGCTGCGCAGGGTGATGGATCCCCTCGGCGTGAGGCAGGGTTTCGCACCCCTCAACCGCGTGCGCTTGGATGAGCGCCACCCCGCCTTTGGCCCTCTTTGGAAACGGGCCTTCTCGGTCTCGGGCCGGCGCCTGGCGGCGGGGCGGGCTTCCGGGTCGCCCTTTGCGCAGGAAATGCAGCGCCTCAAGGACCTGTGGGTCAAGCAGGTGCGCGTGGGCCGCGCGGTGGAGCGGCTGGACGCCGCCGGCTTGCTCGTCTGGGCCACGGTCGCGACACCCGCCGGGCCTGTCCACGTGATCCGTTCGCCGCATCACGAAGATCAGTATTACCTGTGGCTCAGAGGCAAGCGCATCGGCGACGGCCCGGACCCGTTTGCGTGGAGCATCCTCCAAGGCGAGCTTGCGCTCTGGCGGTTCTACCTGCTGGAAAAATACCAAGATCGGGGCATCGGGCGCGCCATCCTGCTTTGGCTTGCCCAGCATGCGCTCGCCAGCGGAGCCCATGCTTTCATCAACGAGGTGACAACCAATCCCAACATGCTGGCCCTCTACCTTGAGTTGTTGGAGCTTGATTCCGTGCGGCTAC
>CAZPNG010000103.1:0-3938 GCA_964587845.1 uncultured bacterium
CGAACATCTTGCTCGCCACGCCCGCATGCGACCGCATGCCCACGCCCACGATGCTCACCTTGGCAATGTCGCGGTCGTAACGGACCTCCTTGGCGGCCACGCGCCGGGCGGCCCGCCGCACCACGGGAACGGTGCGCGCAAGAGAGCTCTTCTCGACCGTGAACGAAATGTCGGTGTAGGAGGTGCTCGTCTTGTTCTGAATGATCATGTCCACGTTCACGCCCGAATCGGCGAGCACGCGGAACACCTGCGCCGCGATCCCCGGCCGGTCGGGAACCCGGAAAAGCGTCACCTTGGCTTCGTTTAAGTTGAGCGCCACCCCGCTCACCACCACTTCTTCCATCATGGGAGTCTCCTTGGTAATCAGCGTTCCCGGCTTGCCGTTCAAGCTGCTGCGCACGAGAATGGGGACGTTAAATTTCTTGCCGACCTCGATGGAGCGCGCCTGCATGACTTGGGCGCCCAAAGACGCCATTTCCAGCATCTCGTCGTAGCTGATTCGGTCGAGCTTTCGCGCGTCAGGCACGACGCGCGGGTCGGCCGTGTAAATACCGTCCACGTCGGTGAAGATCTCGCAGAGCTTGGCGCCCAGCGCCGTGGCCAACGCCACGGCCGTGAGGTCCGAGCCCCCGCGGCCGAGGGTCGTGATCTCCTCATCCTCGGTCTTGCCCTGGAAGCCGGCCACGATGACCACGTTGCCTCCTCCCAGGGCCTTGCGGATCCGATCGGTGTTGATCTTGACGATGCGCGCCTGCGTGTGAAAGGGGTCCGTCACAATGCCCACCTGGTAGCCCGTGAACGACACGGCCTTCACACCCAGCTTGTGGATCGCCATGGCAAGCAACGCCACCGAAACCTGCTCGCCGGTGGCGAGCAGCATGTCCATCTCGCGCTGGTTAGGATTGCGATTGACTTGAGAGGCAAGATCAATCAGCTTATCGGTCGAGTCGCCGAGCGCCGAGACCACCACCACGACGCGTTGGCCCTTCCGGCGGGCCGCCACCACCCGGCGCGCCACCCGCTGGATGCGCCCGGCATTAGCCACTGACGAGCCCCCGAATTTCTGAACTATCAGGTCCATCGCTTCAAACCGCCGCCGGGGCGCCTTCCAACAGAAAGCTCATCAATTCATGGCCGTGCTCGAAGCGGGTGCGCGAGAACTTTGCCGCGGCCTCCGAAAAACGCTCCACCTCGTCGCGCGCGATGCCGGGGCCCCACGCCAGAAACGGCACGCGCTCGCGCGTGTGTTTCTTTAAACTGCAAGGCGTGGCGTGGTCCGTCGCCACCACGACCCGCACGTCGCCGCGCTTCTCGGCCGCGGCGCGCACAGGCCCCACGATGTGGGAATCGATTTCCTCCAGGGTCACCATCTTCAGTTTGAGATTGCCGCGGTGCCCCGCCTCGTCAGGCGCCTCGACATGGACGAAGACAAAGTCATGGTTTTCCAGGAGGGCCAGGGCGGCCTCGCCCTTACCCCGGTAGTTGGTGTCCGTGTAGCCGGTTGCCCCCTCCACGTCCAGGACGCGCATCCCCGCCGCGCGCGAAATGCCCCGAACCACCTGCACCGCAGCCACGCACCCGCCCCGCAGGCCGTGCCGGCTTTCAAAGGAAGGCAGGGCCGGCCCTCGGCCCTGGCCCCAAAGCCAGATCATGTTGGCCGGATTCTCCCCCAAGTCCACGCGCACCTCATTGACTTCATGGTCTTGCAGGAGGAGCCGGGCGTCGAGCATGAGCTTTTTCAGGAACTCCCCGCCCGGCCCAACGGGATAGTGGTCCGAAAGCGTTTCGCCCTCGATGTCGTGCGGAGCGGCGCAGCGCACGCGAACGCCGCCCAGATCCGGATGGTCGCGAATGACCGCAATATGCCGGTAGCCCACCCCGGGGTAAAAGCGGATTTCTTTTGATCCCAGCTTGCGATTCAAGAAAGCGATCAGCACACGCGCCTCGGTGGTCGATAGGTGCCCGGCGCT
The DNA here is from genome assembly GCA_964587845.1 of uncultured bacterium. Lineage (GTDB taxonomy): Bacteria > Omnitrophota > Omnitrophia > Omnitrophales > CAZPNG01 > CAZPNG01. The sequence goes on from CAZPNG010000103.1 coordinate 1,971, forward strand.
GTAGTCCGAGAGCTCGGCGTTCGACTCCGTGACGAAATTCATGCGGAACACAAGGTCGTCGGGCCCCAGCGGAAGATTCATGTCCATGGCCTCCAGCGCCCCGCGGCCCGTGTAAAACTTGGCGGGATCGTAGCCCAGGAGCGACAGGCACCCCACATCCGATCCCGGATCATGCGACTGGGGGATCGTGCGCACCAAGCCCACCGTCCCCAGCTGCGCGAGGCGGTCCATGTGCGGAGTCTTGGCCACTTCCAGTGGCGTGCGGCCTTCCAGACTTTCCGCCGGGTGGTCCGCCATCCCGTCGGGAACGATCATCACGACCTTCATCCCTTCATCCCCATGGCTTTCAGAACTGAGTTCATGTCCGGCCCGACCGTTTGGACGGGATCGTTAAACGACAGGGCATAATCCGGGTCCTTGAGCCCCGCGCCCGTCAGGGTGCAGACGACGCGCGTGCCTTCCTCAAAATAGCCGCGCTTGACCAGCTTGCGCACGCCCGCCACGGCCGCCGCCGACGCGGGCTCGGCAAAAACACCTTCCCGCTCGGCGATGAACCGGTACGCCCAGGAGATCTCCTCATCCGTGACGGATTCAATCAGCCCGCCGGATTCGTCACGAGCGGCGAGAGCGCCCTTCCAGCTCGCCGGGTTGCCGATGCGGATGGCCGTGGCAATGGTCTCCGGCTTTTCGACCGGCCGGCCCAAGACAATGGGCGCCGCGCCGGCGGCCTGGAAGCCCAGCATCTTGGGCAGTCTCTCGCTTCGCCCCGCCTGGCGGTACTCCTGATATCCCTTCCAGTACGCGGTGATGTTTCCGGCGTTGCCGACCGGGATGGCGTGATACTCGGGCGCATCCCCCAGGTCATCGCAGATTTCAAAGGCCGCGGTCTTTTGCCCCTCGATACGGTAGGGATTGATTGAGTTCACCAGCTTCACCGGGTACTTCGCGGTGATTTGCTTCACCAGGTCGAGCGCCTGATCGAAGTTGCCGTCGATTAAGATGACCTTCGCGCCGTAACGGAACGCCTGCAGGAGCTTCCCCTTCGCGATGTTTCCCTTGGGCACGAGCACGTAACACGCCAGGCCGCAGCGCGAGGCGTACGCCGCCGCGGAGGCCGAGGTGTTGCCCGTGGAAGCGCACATGATGGCTTTCGCGCCTTCCTCCAGGGCCTTGGAGACCGCCATCGTCATGCCGCGGTCCTTGAACGAGCCCGTGGGGTTCAAGCCCTCAAACTTGAAGTACACCTTGACGTTTTTCAAACCGAGCTCGGAAGGAAGATTCTCACTGATGATGAGCGGGGTATTGCCCTCGTTCAAGGAGATGATCGGCGTCTTGTCGCTCACGGACAGAAACTCCGCGTAGCGCTCGATCACGCCGATCTTTTTGACCGGAACACTTTTCTTAACGGCTGTCATGGTCCTCAACACCCACTTGTCATCCTGAGCGACTCTCTTCTCTCGCGAAGGATCTCTGAGAGATCCTTCGTCGCCCTCCGGGCTCCTCAGGATGACACGACGGTGTCGCGGGAGCGACACCGTCGTGTCACTCTTCAATCCGAATGACCTGCGTTTTCGCGCGCACCACGCCCAGCCGGTCGATCTCGCGCACCGCTGCGCGTAGCTGCTTCTCGAGGGCATGGTGCGTGAGCACGATCAGCGGCACCACGTTGCCGGCCGCGCGCTCGGTCTGGATCAAATCAGAGATGCTCACGCGATGCCGGCCCAGGCAGCCCGAGATTTTAGACAGCACCCCGGGCCGGTCGATCACGGCGAATCGCAAATAGTAGCGCGAGTCAATGGAGGAGAGCGAGCGCACGCGCTCCGGTTTTCCGGTCGGCCACAGCGCGGTCCATCCCGGGCGGCCCGACGAAGCCCGAGAACGCGCCAGGTCGACCAAATCGCTGGCCACGGCGCTCGCGGTCGGCTTCTGACCCGCCCCGCGCCCGTAAAGCATCACCTCGCCCGCCTC
>CAZPNG010000104.1:0-23411 GCA_964587845.1 uncultured bacterium
GCGCACGATGCTCGAGCGCCACTTCGGTGAGCAGTTCTTGATGACGTGCCTCAAGATCGAGGAGGGCGCGGCCGAGACCAAGTCTTTGCGGCACGAGAAGGCGAGCCCGCTTGAGCGGGCAAAGTTCTCCAACTCCGTGAAGTTCGGCACGACAAGAGCCGTCACATAGGGCCGGCGGTCGCCGTAGAGAAACACCTGGCTGATGTAACGGTCAGAGGCGAGCAGTCCCTCCACGACCTGGGGAGGCACCTTCTTGCCGTGCGAGGTGACAATGATCTCTTTCTTCCGGTCCGTGATGCGCAGGTAACCGTCCGAATCGAATTCCCCCACGTCTCCCGTGCAAAACCATCCGTCCTGGAAGACCGCCCGCGTGGCCTCCTCGTCGCCGAAATACCCCTTCATGACGCTCGGGCCTTTGACCTGGATCTCCCCGTCGGAAGCGATGCGCACCTGCACCCCCGCCATGGGCTTGCCCACGGTGCCGAAGCGAAAGTCGTCCCGGCGGTTCACGGAAATGACGGGCGAGGTCTCCGTCAGGCCGTAGCCCTCCAGGATCAGCACCCCTGCAGCCAGGAAAAACTCCCCCAGGTCCTTGGGCAGAGGGGCGCCTCCCGAAATGAAGAACCGCAGGCGGCCGCCCAGGGAGGCCCGAATCTTGCGCAAAACGAGAAGCGAGGCAAGGGCATACCGGACGGCCAGGCCGGCCGGCACGGGCCGGCGGGCCTGGACCGCCGCAGCGCGCTCGCGCCCCACGCCTAGCGCCCAGGAAAAGAGCTTGCGGCGAAGCGGCGGGGCCGCATGGACCTTCGCGAGAATCGCCGCCACCGTTTTCTCGAACAAGCGCGGCACGCTCGTCATGATGGTGGGCCGGACCTCCTGGAGATTCTGGGGAACCGTCTGGATGGATTCCGCGTAAGCGATCTCGGCGCCCTGCTGGAGCAGGAAGTAGTAGCCGGCCATGCGCTCGAAGACATGGCTCAGGGGAAGATAGGACAATGCGGTATCGCGGTCCGAAATCTCGAGGGCACTTGTGCCCGCCTCACAATTGGACAGGAAGTTTCCGTGGGTCAGGGCCGCGCCCTTGGGCCGGCCCGTCGTGCCGGAGGTATAGATCACTGTCGCCAGGGACTCGCGGGTCACCGGGCGGGCCATCTCCGTGAGAACACGGTGGGGCTCGGGAGCCGGCGCGCTCAGGGACTCCAAGTCGGCCAGGCGCTGGAAACCCGGCGCCGGATCAAAGGTGATGAAGCCCTTAACATCGCGGACCTCCTGATCGAGGCCCTTCACCTTTTCGGCCTGGGCCGCCGTCGAAATAAACCCCCACACCGAGCCGCTATGCTCGAGCAGGTAGCGAATCTCATCGCGCGTCGAGGTGGGATAAATCGGAACGGTGGCGGCCCCGCAGGAGAGGATGGCCAGATCGGCAATCACCCACTCCGGCCGGTTCTCGGAGAGCAGCGCCACCCGGCTGCCCGCCTGCACCCCGAGCCGCGTGAGGGCTCTTGAGGTGCGCAGCACGCGTTGGGCGACCGCGAGCCAGCTTGAAGGCACATAGGTCCCCGCTTCCTTGGACCTCAGGAACGTGCGCGAGCGGTAGCGTTCAACACGGGAGGAAAAAAGTTCAACGAGATTGGCAGGGGGAACGCCTGGAGTGGTCATGGACCCCTCATTCGTCCTGCAGGAATACTCCGGAATCCCGGCCTGCTCGGGCGTGGGACTCGCGACGGCGGCGGCGGTTGCGCCGCTCCTCAACCCTTCTCACCCCCAAAACCAGCCGGCTGGCATCTTGAGCGGCCTGCAGAGTGCGCAGAACCTCGAGGTTTTGGCTTTGCAACTGCTGGACTTGCGAGAGAACCCGCTGCTGGCGCAGGGCTTCCTCGGCGATCAGGCGCACCTTCTCCATCTCGATCGCCTGTTGCGCGGCCTGCTGCGAATTCAGCGCGCCCGCCGATACGACCTGGCTCTGGTCGAGGATCTGTCGATGATGCTGAAGCTGCTGGCTGACGAGGGTGATTTCCCTCAACTGGTCCAGGGTCGTGCTCTTGAGAACTTCCGAGGCGCGAAGAGCGCCGTCCACCTGGGCTTGAATGCCGACCACATCGGGCGCCACGGCCGGCACACGGACTCCCCCGGCCCCCTGCACGGCGCCCCCGGCCGCGCCTCCTCGGTCCGGAGCCGGGGCCGCAGCCACCGGGTCCGGGCGCGGCGGATCAGGCTCTTTTTTCTTCTTCGCCTCCGCCGGCACGGCCAGAAACACAACGCACAAAACCACAAGCGCAACACGCACGGGACGTTTCATTGTCTTTTCTGTTTCTCCTGTTGGAAGGCTTCCCTGAGCGCCGGAACCACCTCGAACAAGTCCCCCACGATGCCATAGTCGCACTTCTTGAAGATGGGAGCTTCCTTGTCCTTGTTGATCGCCACGATGATCTTCGAGGAGCCCATGCCCGCATAATGCTGAATCGCGCCACTGATTCCGCAGGCGATGTAGAGCTTGGGCGAGACCACCTTGCCGGTCTGTCCCACTTGATCCGAATGCGGGCGCCATCCAGCGTCCACCACCGCGCGGCTGGCTCCGGCCGCGGCGCCGAGAACGTCCGCGAGCGATTCGATGAGCGTGAAGTTCTCCGGCGCTTTGATCCCGCGCCCGCCCGAAACGATGATCTCCGCCTCCGTCAGGTCGGGCCGCTTCTGGGAACTCACCTGCTCCTCCACGACCCGCACCTTGAGGGCGGAGGCATCGATCGCGAGCTCCTGCTCTTTCACCTGGGCCGGCTTCGCGCTCGTCGCAACCTGGTTGGGGCGAATCGAATAAATCTGCGGAGCGCCCGCGAGCGTCAGGGTCGCCAGGACTTTTCCGGCATAGACGGGCCGGGTGACCACGAGATCCTCACCTTCCCAAGCCACTTTCAGGCAGTCATTGGCCGCGGGCCCGCCCAGCTCTCCCGACAACAAGCCGGCGAGTTCCTTGCCAAAGGACGTGGCCGCCAGCAGAATTCGGTCCGCGCCCTTCGCGCGCGCAACCTGGCAGGCCAGCGCCAGGGCCGCTTCGGCGTTCCCCTTTTGGAGTTCGGGCTCCTTGGAGTAGAACACCTCAGTCGCGCCGTGCTGGGCCAGCGCATCGCGAACGGCAGGGCCGTAGGAGCCCACATGGGCCACGCTGAAGAGCTGTCCTTTGCCGGCCGCCAGCTCACGGGCGAGGCAAACAACTTCCAGGGAAGACTTGCGGACGCGCTCGAGCCCATCCGTGAGCACTAAAATGGAACCCATCCTAAATCACCCTCGCCTCTTCGTAAAGCAGTCTCACAAGTTCACCGGCCGCCTCCAACGCGGGCTTTTCGATGACCCGCAGCTTGCGCTCATATCGAGGCACCTCAAAGGCGCGGTACCGGATGTGCGCCTTGAGCTCGACGCCCAGAGACTCCACGGCCACCTTCTTCACCTCGCGCTTGCGCGCCTTCATGATTCCCGGAAGACTGGCATAGCGCGGCTCATTGAGGCCTTTCTGACAGGACACGACGCAGGGGAGCTTCGCCGCCAGCGTTTGTTTGACGCCGCCCTCGAGCACCCGCTCCACGCGCAGATCAGGGCCCGCAATCGTGATCTTGCTCGCGATGGCCACCTCGGCCCAGCCCACAAGGCGCGCGAGGATTCCGGGCACCTGGAAGGCATCGCCGTCGATCGCCTGCCTCCCGCAGAGGATGAGGTCCGCGGGCGCCGTCTTGACGTACGCTGCGATGCAGCGCGCCGTGGTCAGGGGGTCCTGCACGGCTTCCTGGGCGTCCACCAGATGCACAGCATCGTCGGCGCCCATGGCGAGCGCCATGCGCAACACTTCATCGCAGCGTTCCGGCCCCAGCGTGACCGCCACTACGCTCGTCGGCGCATGGGCCTCCCGCAGGCGCAGTGCTTCCTCAATGGCATACTCATCGTAGGGGCTCACACAGTATGTGATCCCGTCGCGCACAATTCCCTTGCCGTCCGGCCCCACCTTGAGCTGCAAATTAGTGTCGGGAACTTGTTTGATGAGGACCAGGATGTTCACAAATCCTCCACCGGCACGTCTTGAGACACGAGGTCAAGGGTCCCGCCGGCCGAGGCCGTGAGGATAAAGAGGTGCGGCTTGGGGGTGTTGAGGCGCCAGATGCGCCGAAGCTTGCCTCCGAAGGCGCTCGTCGTCGCCAGCAGATCACCCGTCGAGGGGTCGGCCTCGAGACTCTCCACGCCGCCCGCCAGCCCAACGCCGAGAGTTTCGGACAGCGCGGGCGCGAGAGCGAGCGCCCAAGAGGACTCCCCCAGCAAGACCGCTTGGAACTCTGAGTCCTTCAAGAAGGAGTGCATGCCCTTCAAGGTTGCGTCAAAAGAGCCTCCCAATCGGCTGCGGTACAGCTTCCCTACCGGAAGCCGGCGCATCTCACCCGAGTCGGCCGCGCTCGGTGCCAGAAAACCCGACACGTACGTCCCCAACCCGGCCGCCAGGGCACACGCTTGCCGCACGGCTTCTTTCGAGGTGGAGGCGAGAGAGCCCTCCCGCGACTCCACCACCACGAGAATTCCTTCGCGCCCGGCAGGCGTCCCCGGAGCAGCGCTGGCTCCCGCTTGAGGAAACTCCCCACGCAAATACGCGAGAGGATCTTCCCCGCTCATGCGGCCACCTCCTCGCGACTGATCACTTTCCAAGCCACCTCGCCGGCGCTCGCCGCCACTTTCTCAAGCGGCTTCGCGCCCGCCTTCATTAACTGGATGGCGTTGACCAGGCGGGGCTGCACCGTTCCGCCGACCACCACCACACAGCAGGGCCAGCTCAGTTGCGGAAGCGTTTCCTCGCGATCCACGACCACAACAGGCCATTTCAAGCGGCCGGCGAGCCGCGCGCCGGTCTCCCCGCTTCCGCCGACCTTGGAGCGCGCGCCTGCAAAAATCCCCAGTAGGTCACGCTCCCGCGCAAGCGCATCTTGCAATAAAACAGCTTTCTGGTGGGGGTCCAGTGCATCGGCCTCATCACAGGCGAGGAACACGGCGCGGTCTGCGCCGCGCGCGAGGGCCGCGCGCAGCAACGGCTCATCTTGCGGGCGGCTGATCATGTACGCCACGAGGGCGGGTTTCTCCCCTGCGTGCGCGTCGCGCGCGCGCAGGGCAAGTTCCAAGGCCTCCTCGCTCACGGAATCGAGCTGGCGCGCCGCTTTCTCAAAGATCTTGTTTTGAGACTGGCTCACGGAGATGGCCGTGAGGTCCGGAGCGCTTTTCAGGAGAACCGCGAAGGTCAATAGCCCCCCTTTTTCAGGATTTCGCGCGCGATGACCAGGCGCTGGATTTCGTTGGTGCCCTCGAAGATGCGGTTGATGCGCGCGTCTCGATAAAACCGCTCCACCGGCGTTTCCCGGATGAACCCCATGCCGCCGTGGATCTGCACCGCCAGATCCACCACGTTGTCCAGCGCTTCGGAACAAAAACATTTCACGATGGCAGCGTCGCGCGTGATGCGCATTCCCTGGTCGTGGGCCCAGGCGGCGCGGTACAGCATGCTCTCCATGGCGTAGATGTCTTGCGCCATGTCTGCCAGCATGAACTCCACGGCTTGCTGCTCGGCAATCGGCTTGCCGAACTGAACTCGCTGGAGTGCATGCTGAGTGGCGAGGTACAACGCTTCCTTGGATCCGCCCAGGCAGCCGGCCCCCAGGGACAAGCGCCCGCGATCGAGCGCCTTCATGGCGGTCTTGAAACCTTCCCCCACCGGTCCCAGCACATTGTCGGCCGGCACGCGCATGTCTTCAAAAATGAGTTCCACGGTGTCCGAGCCGCGAATGCCCATCTTGTCGAGCTTGCGGCCCACTTTAAATCCTTTGTAGCCTTTCTCAACGATGAACGCCGTGATGCCTCCGTGAGCCCCCAAGGCCTTATCCGTGGACGTAAACAGCACGATCACGTCCGCAATGCTGCCGTTCGTGATGTAGAACTTGGTTCCGTTGATCACGTAGTCGCTTCCGTCGCGCACTGCGGTGGTCGCAAGAGCAGCTGCGTCGGAGCCCGCGCCGACCTCGGTGAGAGCAAACGCGCCGATCATCTTGCCCTGGCACATCGCGGTCAGGTATTTCATCCTCTGCTCTTCAGTGCCGTCTAGATAGATGGACATGGAGGCGATCGAGATGTGCGCCCCCAGCATCACCGTAAACGAGCCGTCCGCGCGCGCCATCTCCTCGAGCATGATGCAATAGCCCATCTCGCCCGCGCCGGCGCCCCCGTACTTTTCGGGAAACGCAATGCCCATCAGGCCGAGCTCCGCGGCCTGCTTCCAGAGCTCGATGGGCACGTGCGCCTCCTGATCAATCTTCAGGGACAAGGGCTTCACTTCCTTCTCGCTGAACTTGCGCACCATGTCCCGCAACATGTTTTGTTCGGGCGTAAACGTGAAATCCATAAGGTCTCCTCAGCGGTCCTTGAAGTTCGGCTGCCGGCGCTCCACAAAAGCTTTCAGCCCTTCGCGCATGTCTTCCGTTTCACAAATCTTTCCAAACAAGGACGCCTCCAAACTCAAGCCCTCACTGAGCGGCTTGGGCGTGCCCTCGCGGATCGCCTGCTGAATCAAGCGCACTGCGACCTGGCTTTTCTGAGCCACCTTGCGGGCGAGGCCCACCGTTTGCTTCATGACCTCTGCGTCCGGCACGATGCGGTTCACCAAGCCGATGCGGAAGGCCTCCTGGGCCGTGATCAGGTCGCCGGTGAGCGCCAACTCTCGCGCGCGCGATTCACCCACCAGGCGCGCCAGCCGCTGGGTGCCCCCGAACCCCGGAATGATGCCGAGGTTGACTTCCGGCTGGCCGAACTTGGCGCGGTCGGACGCGATGCGGATATGGCAAGCCAGGGCGAGCTCATTGCCGCCCCCCAGGCACACGCCATTGATCGCTGCAAAGACCGGCTTGTCGAGCCCCTCGATTAAATCCAAAACGCCCTGCCCTTCGCGTGCCAGCGTCTCGCCCTGCTTCGCGCCCGTGATGCCCGCGATCTCCCCGATGTCGGCCCCCGCAATGAACGCGCGCTGGCCGGCTCCCGTAATCACCAAAACTTTGGCGTTGGCCGCACCCGCAAACGCTTTCAAGGCCACGCGCAGCTCCTCGAGCGCCTGCCGGCTCATCGCATTCACCGGCGGCCGGTCAATCGTGAGAATTCGGATGGCGCCGTTGTCCTCTTCGCCTGCCTTGATAAATTGAGAGCCCTGCGCAACGCCCGCCTCAGGTGTACTCATGGAATCCCCTCTTGGTTTTTTTGCCCAGGAAGCCGGCGTCCACCATGCGCCGCAGCCGCGGCGCGGGGAAGAAGCGCTCTCCGAAACTTAGTTGCAGCTTCTCAAGCGTTGCCAGCACCGAGTCCAATCCCACCTCGTCCGCCCAAGCCAGCAGGCCGGTCTTGGCCTGCGGCCAGCCCACGCCCGCGAGCATCGCCAGGTCAATGTCCTTGGCGCTCGCCACCCGCTCTTCCAGGCAGTACGCGGCCTCGTTGACCATGGGATACAGAACGCGCTCGACCGAAAAGGCCGTGCCTTTCACTCCGGTTTCTTTCTGCACCTGTGCAATCATCTCGGGCAAGGGATCTTTTTCCCCTTCGTTGTAAACGTAGAAGCCACCGCCGCTCTTGGCGCCGAAGCGCTTGGCCGCGTGGAGCTTTTTCCAAATCTCCGCCGGCCTCATGCGGAAGCCGTAGGAGCCCAGCAGCACCCCCACGACGTCAGCGCACACGTCGATGCCCAGCGCGTCCACCAAGATGAACGGGCCCATGGGCAGGCCGAACGCGCTCACTGCAGCATCAAGCGCTTTCACGTCCGCCGCGCCTTCCTGCAGGCAGTAGGCCGCCTCATTGAGGTAGGGCATGAGAAGACGGTTCACCAAAAAGCCGGCGCACTCCTCGACCCGCACGGGAAGCTTCCTCAGCGACTCGGCAAACGCCGTCACGTCGGCCACCGTCTCTTCATCGGTGGCAAGGCCGGGAATCACCTCCACCAGTTTCATCACATGGGCCGGAAAAAAGAAATGCATGCCGACGACCTTCCCGGGCCGCTTCGTGGCCGAGCCGATGGCCGAAATCGACAATGCGGAGGTGTTCGTGGCCAAGATCGTCGACTCGCGGCAAGCCTTGTCAAGTTCGGCAAAGACCTTTTTCTTGAGCTCCAGGTTTTCCGGCACGGCTTCAATGACAATGTCGGCGTCCGCAAGCGCTTCCAGAGACGTCGTCCCGGTCACGAGGGCCATCTTGCTCTCCATGTCCGAGTCGGTCATCTTGCCCTTCTTCACGCGCGAGGCGTAGATCGCCCGGATCTTCTCAACCCCGCTGGCCACGAGCTCGCTTGAGATGTCTCTCAAGACGACAGGCAGGCCCGAGTAGGTGATGACTTGGGCGATTTCCGCCCCCATCGTGCCCGCCCCGATCACACCGGCCTTGTAAATGTACATGTCAGCGCTCCACCACCATGGCGCCACCCTGGCCGCCGCCCACGCACATCGTGGCCAGGCCGCGCTTGAGGTTGCGCCGGCGCATCTCGTAAAGCAGCGTCACGACGAGCCGGCACCCCGACGTTCCCACCGGATGGCCCAGCGCGATCGCGCCGCCGTTGACGTTCACGATGTCCAGATTAAGATCGATAAGTTTCTTGACCGCGAGCACCTGCACCGCAAAAGCCTCGTTCACCTCGATCAACTCGATGTCGGAGAGTTTCAGGCCCGCGCGCTTGAGAGCGACCGGGGTGGCGCAGGCCGGCCCGATGCCCATGCGCTCCGGCTCCACCCCGGCAAATCCGTAGGAGCGGATCCGGCCCAGGACGGGGAGGCTGAGAGCTTTGGCGCGCTCCTCGGTCATGACGAGACAGGCGGCCGCGCCGTCTGAAATCGGACAGGTATTGCCCGGTGTGACCGAGCCTCCCTCCTTGAAAACGGTGGGATAGAGCGCGAGGGTTTGTTCATTCAACCCCACGTTGATGCCTTCGTCCTGAACGAATCGCTCGGGCGGCAGTTCCTTGCCGCGCACTTTCTTGGGAATGTCGATGGGGACAAGTTCATCCTTGAAACGGCCCTCGCGCGTCGCGCGAAACGCCTTTTGGTGGGACTGCACCGCGAAGCGGTCCTGTTCCTCGCGCGAGATCTTGAATTCCTCAGCCAGGTTCTCGGCCGTGCGGCCCATGATCTGGCCGCAGATGGGATCCGTGAGCCCCTCCCAAAGGGTATCGACCATCGTGGAATGCTGAAGGCGCTTGCCGAAGCGAAGATCGCGGTTCAGGTAGGGAGAGCTTGACATGCACTCGGCGCCCCCCGCGATGATGACCTCCGCATCGCCGCACTGGATCATGTGGGTGGCGCTGACAAGAGCCTGTAGGCCGGAGGCGCAGTTGCGCGCCACCGTGAAAGCGGTGAGCTCCTTACGGAGGCCGGCCATGAGCGAGATGACCCGCGCCACGTTTGGGGCGTCGCTGCCCTGCCCCACGCAGCCGAAAATGATTTCCTCGATGAGCTTGGGATCGATTTTGGTGCGGGCGAGAAGAGCTCGGACCACAATCTCGCCGAGCTTTTGGTGAGAAAAGTCCTTCAGAGCGCCCCCCAGGGTGCCCTGCGGTGTCCGAACCGCATCGACGATCACGACGTCCTTCATCCGTGAATGCCTATCCTCTTTTGTCGTGTCAACTTAGGCCTGTCCATGGCCCTACTTTAATGATACCCGCCTTAACGGCGAGCGTCAATCGAGTCCCCCCGCCGGCCGGCAGGCCGCGATCGAGCTAACCCCAAGGCAGGTGCAAAGATCCGGCGCTAGATCTCGCTCACCAGGTGGTGAATCTCCGAGAGAGCCTCCCGCGCCCGGGCCTCCCCCAACTGAATGAACCGGCGGGCGGAGTAGAACTCCGCCCAGTGCGAGTCGGCCAGCACGGCGTGGATCACCACGTCGGCCCCGGCCGCAGCCGCCTGCGCCATGCCGTACTCCATGAACTGCACGGTGCACATCAAAACGTTGAAAATGTTGTCCGCCATGTATTTCTGGAACGGGCGCACCGCGTTGCGGTACCACCAGGCCTGAACCGTGCCCTGCTGCAGGATTTTGGACTCATACTCCTCACGCTTGCGCCGAAAAGCTTCCTTGCGCTCCTCGTAGTCCGCCGCCGCCGGCAGCACGTTCACCGCGATGATCTTCTTGACCCCCTCCTTGGCCAGCACGTTGACGGGGAGAGGATCCGAAATCCCGCCGTCGATCAAGATCTTGTTGTCCACGTGCACGGGGGTCATGATACCCGGAATGGAGATGCTGGCTCGGAGGGCGATGAGGAGGTCCCCCTCTTCAAAGACCACCGACTCGGAGGTAAAAAGGTTGGTGGCCACGACCCGCAGGGGAATGGCCAGCTCCTCGAAGGTGCGGCAGGGTAGCAGGGACTTGAGCAACCGCATGATTTTGCGCCCCCGCAGAAAGCCGCGCAGCCCGAACGCCAGGTCGGAAATGCCCACGAGCCGGAAAAACGTGTTCTTGAGGTTGAAACTCAGGGCCAGCTTTTCGATGGCCTCCGCCGAAACGCCCCCCGCCCAAAGGACCCCGATGAGGGCGCCGATGCTCGAGCCAGCCACGATGTCCACGGGGATTTTTTCGCGTTCCAGCACTTTCAGGACGCCGATGTGCGCCAGGCCGAACGCCGCGCCGCTGCCCAGGGCCAGTCCCACGAGCGCCCCGCCCAGTTCTCGGCCCACGTAGCGCAGGACGTGGGCGTAGCGGGAGTCGCGGTCCGCCAGCACAACCGGCGTGAGATCGGCGTCCCGCCCCGCCCGCGGGGGCTCGATGTAGGGAAGCGCCACAAACACCTTCTGGCCCGTGATGCGCTCCTTCTTCGCCGTCGAAATCGGGTCGGTGCGATCGGAGGTGGACCTCAGCACCAGCCGCACCTCGTCTTGGGTGAAACCAAACGTCTTCTTCAGCTCCGTGAAGAACGATCGCGCCCGCTCCAGGGACGCGCGTTCGGAGTCCACCACCACGTAGACGGCGTCGGACTGTGTGAGCGCCTTCATGGACAGCTCGTCGATTTCCTGCGGCAGGTCGACCAGCACAAAGTCAAAGTGGGAAATGACAAAGGCCAGGAACGCCGTGACCTTCTTTTCAAGTTCTGCGTTGCTGGGCCGCTGGCGGGCGCTCAAGGCCACGTAGGAACACCCGCAGTCCAGCTTGATCATCCGCTCCCGGGTTTCCTCAAGCTTCTGTACATTCAGTTCGGACAGATCCACCGGCGCGCGCTTAGCCGGGCCCTCGGCCTGAAGATGCATGTCCACGATCAGGACGCTCTTGTGCAGCTCCACCGTGAGCACGGCGGCCAAGTCCAACGTAAACGTGCTGCGCGAGCCCTCAGACCGGAAGGTGTAGGTGGAAACGATCTTCGCCTCCTCCCCCTTGCGGTGGGACTCCTCCAGGTCGCGGGCCACGAGCCGCCCGCCCAGCAGGCGGCTGAAGTGGAGCGAGAGCGACGGCACCTCCTTCAAAATATGGTCAAAATCGCGCTTCTCGAGCCTCAGCACGATGGCGTCATTCTTGGCCTGAATGGTGACGGAGTGGGGCTTGTCGGTGAGAAGCGAGATCTCGCCGAAATAGTCGTTGCGGTGCAGGTAGGCCCGGGAAATCTCGTGCTCCCCGCGCGTGAGGAACACGCGGAAGCGGCCGGTAATGATGACGTAGAAGGCGTCCGGCGGGTCCCCCTGCTTGTACACGGTGTCGCCCTTTTTGAACTCGCGCAGGCGGGCGCGTTTCTCGATCAGCTCGCGCTCCTGCGCCGAGAGGGCCGCGAACAGAGGGATGTCGGCCAGCGAGTAGTCCTTGTCGACCTTCAGTTTTCGCCCGGACGAGAAGAGTCCCATGCTTGGCTCCGGCTTGTTTGCCTAAGAGCACCTAAGTCAAAGCGGTAAAATAACTTCCTAAAAGTTTATCGGCTAAATCAGGGCTTTTCTGGAGCCGTAGCAGAAAGGTAGGTTCGGTAAAACTCAAGTTCCCGCGACGCGCGGGGTTCGTCCCAGCCCAACTCGGCAGCTAGGACAGCTACGGCACGGCCGACGACGTCCGCGCCGCGACACGCGGTGAGGGCCATTCGGGTGCGGCGGCGCAGGAGATCTTCCAGCCCCAAGGCCATTTCCTCCCTCACCGCGTAGCGCAACTCGATGGTCATGTACGGTTGGTGCGGGCAGACCGGACGAACTTCGCCCCGAAAGTCTTTTGCGAGGTGGATCAGTCTGGGTAGGGACAGCCCGTAGCGGGACGCCCACCGCTCGGCCCAGGTCCCGGGCTCAGCCACGCCCTCCGCCTCGAGAAACTGCGCAGCGGCTTGGCGAACTGTTTCGAAGGCATGGCGATCGCAGAGCACCAGGTTCACGCCCGAGCGAGCGGGCCTCAAAGCGAGGCGCGCGAGGGCCTTGGCCGCGATGGCCCGATGCGTCGTGTACTTGCCGCCGATGAGCGTGAGAACACCGGATGGACTTGCAACGTAGGCTTCTTCACGCGAAAGCGAGGAGGGGTCTCCGCTTGAACGCACAAGCGCGCGAAGGCCGGCGAACGTAGAAACCACGTCCAGCCCGCTCGCCGCGCCGGGAAAATAGTGCCGAACGGCCTCCACCAGGTAGTTCACGTCCGGTCCGCGCGCCGCCACCTCGCGGTCCGGATCCTCGTGAGGAGTGTCCGTCGTCCCGATGAGCGTGTGATCTTCGCCGAACGGCAACACGAAGAAAACGCGATGGTCCTGGGGCGCCGTGAGGAGCAGCGCCTCACGGGGGCCGAAGCGGCGCGCCACCAGGTGCACGCCTTTCGTGAGCCGCACGGCGGGCGGGGCGCCGGGCTCGTCCAGCCGGCGCACGGTGTCGGCCCACGGGCCGGCCGCATTGATCACCTTTCGGCACTTCACCTCGAAGGTTTCCCCGGTCAGCTCATCGCGGGCGGCTATGGCCGCCACCCGGCCCCCCACCTTGACGAAGCCCTGCACGGAAACGCGGTTGGCCGTCACGGCCGAGAGCGCCCACGCCCGCTTCAAGGTCTCGAGGCACAGGCGCGCGTCGTCCATCCCCGCATCCCAGTACTCGAAGACGTCCCTCAGACCCTCGGAGCGGATGCCACCGGCCTGGGCGAGAAACGCCTCGCGCGCGACCCGCCTGCTGGCTCCCAGGCGCGGGCGGCCCGACAAGACGTCGTAGAAAAAAAGCCCGGCGCGGGCCTTCCAGGCGGGCCATGCGCTCACGGGATAAATGGGAAGGAAAAATTTCAACGGGCGCACCCACGGGAACGCCTCGCCGAGGAGCGCCCCGCGCTCGCGCAGGGACTCGCGGACCAGCTGCACCCGGCCTTGAGCCAGGTAGCGCAGCCCGCCATGGATCAGTTTGGAGGACGCGCTCGAGGCAGCAGAGGCGAAGTCCCCTCGCTCGATCACGGCCACCCGCCATCCCGATGCGGCCGCCCGGTGGGCGCAGGCAGCGCCCAGGATGCCCCCGCCGATGACGACAAGATCAAACATCTCGCCGGCAAGGAGGGCGGGATTTCGTTTCACGCCAGCAGCTTCCGGACGGCCTCGCGCCAGGTGGCAAGTCGGGCCTCGCGCTCGAGCGCCCGGAGTCTGGGACGAAAACGCCTGGCTTCACCCTTCGCTTGATGAAATGCGGCGCCCCCAAAGTTCGCGGCGAGGGCGGCCAGGCGCGCCGCGCCCCAAGCCGTGGCCTCGGGCCGCTTGGCGCGCTCCACCACCACGCCCGCCAGGTCCGCCTGAAGCTGCATGAGAAAGTTGTTCTGCGTGGCCCCCCCGTCCACGCGCAGGATCCGAATGGGAAGCCCGGCCTCCTCAGCCATGAGGTTGAGGACGTCGCAGCTCTGCAGCGCAATCGATTCGAGGGTGGCCACCACGATCTGGGCGCGTGTGGTCGCGCGCGTGATTCCGAAGATAGCGCCTCGAGCGTCCGCGCGCCAGTGCGGCGCTCCCAGGCCGGTGAATGCAGGCACCACCACCAGGCCCTCGGCCCGCCGGGTCGAGGCGGCTACCTGCTCGCTTTGCGCCGAGGTCTTGATGAAACCCAGGCCGTCGCGCAACCACTGCACCGCGGCCCCACTGATGAAGACGGCTCCCTCCAACGCGTAGCGGGCCCGGCCCTGCGGGCCGCAGCAGAGCGTCGTGAGAAGCCCTCTTTGCGAGGCGACAAACCGCTCCCCCGTGTTGAGCATCAGGAAACATCCGGTTCCGTAGGTGTTCTTCATGGCCCCGGGCTGCTCGCCGCCCTGCCCGAACAAAGCGGCCTGCTGATCGCCGGCCATGCCCAGGATCGGAGTGCCGACTCGCAGGGGCCAGCCGCGCGCCACCGTTCCGAAAGGGCCTGAGGAGGAGCGGGCCTCGGGTAAGATTCCCAGGGGCACATCGAGCACGCCGGCCAGCTCGCGGTCCCAGCGCTTCGCGCGAATATCAAGCAGCATCGTACGGCTGGCGTTCGTGAAGTCCGTGGCGTGGCTCGCGCCCGCGGTCAGGTTCCAGAGAAGCCAACTGTCCACGGTGCCGAAGGCAAGCTCCCCGCGCCGGGCGCGGCGCGCAAGATCCTTGCGATGGCGGAAGATCCAGGTGAGTTTGGTCCCGGAAAAGTACGGGTCGAGCACCAGGCCAGTCTTCCGGCGAAACAAGCCCGAACGGCCGGACTTGGCGAGCGCTTCGCAGATCCCGGCGCTGCGCCGGCACTGCCAGACCACGGCCTCATGCACGGGCCGGCCCGTGCGCCGGTCCCAAAGCACGGTGGTCTCCCGCTGATTGGTAATGCCCACGGCTTCGACGCGAACCGAGCGGCCGGCTTGCGCCAGCGCGCGCGCCGTGACCCAGCGCACAGACGCCACGAGCTCTTGGGGATCTTGGGAAACCCAGCCTGGATGGAGATATCGGCAGCGGATTTCGCGGTACGCGGCGGCCAGGACGCGCCCGCGAACATCGTAGAGGAAAGCTCGGGACCCCGTGGTCCCTTGATCGATCGCTAGGAGCGCGCTCACACTTTTCATGAGAGCAAGCGCATGGAGCAGTCCATGCTCACCGCACGTTCAAAGAAGTGCGTCGTGAAACATCCCGGGATTATTCTTGAATGCGTTCCGGATCCTGAAAGTCGTTGATCTTGGTTTCAAGCCAGTTGTTGTACGCGTAGTCCAGGACACGAAACTTGTCCACCGGGTCCAGGGCGACAAACTTCACGCCCACGTCAAAGCCGCGCTCCTCCTGACGAGACTTGTGAGACCACATGATCTCTCCCGTGCCCGTGACCGGCTTGGGGTCGTCGGGGATGTCGATCTCCATCTCAACGAGCGTTCCCGTAGGGAGCTTCTCGTTGGTGCTGAGCTTGATGCCCTCACGGCACAAATCCCGGCTCAGACCGATGGCGGTCTTCTGCACCCCCTCTTGGAGCGCGTATTTGACACCCATGTACGCGTCAAACCGCTTGAATTTTCTTCGTTCACGTCCCATTTCCCACCTCCGCCAACCTACCGTCCAACCACCTGCACCACGAGCCGACGCTTGCGTGGGCGGTTATCAAAATCGATCAAGACCACTTGTTGCCACGTCCCCAGGAGGAGCCGGGCGCCCTGGAAAGGCACCCCGAGGCTCGTCTTGAGAAACGCCGAGCGCACGTGCGCGTAGCCGTTGCCGTCGTGCCAGGCCTCTTCGTGCCGGTACGCGGCGCCAACAGGCGCCAGGCGCTCAAAGAACGCTTTCAAATCTTCGATAAGACCGGGCTCAAACTCAACGGTGGTCACGCCGGCGGTCGAGCCCGCCACAAAAATCGTGGCCTGGCCTTCCTCAAGCCCGCTTTGGCGCACCACCTCCTGGACGCGGTCGGTCACGTCCAGAATGTCCGTATGGCCCTGCGTCGAGAGGTCAAAGAACCTCGTCACCACCTTCAAGCCCTGCTCACTCCCCCCGCGGGGGGTGCCCAGGCGCTGCCCGAAGATATCTTCACATGCCCCCACTCAGGTCAAGCGGCACCAAAAGCCGATTGAGCGGCTTGCGAAGATAGCAATATCTTCGTAAGTTATTCAAAGTCAAAAGTTTAGGGAAAACACCCCGAGCGACTAAATGAAGTATAACACAGGGTTTTCTGGATTTCAAGGGAGGGGCCCAGAAAAAACTAAGAGCACCTAACGGTAGTTGACGAACTGCAGCGGGACGTCGGTGTGGGTGGCCTTCACGACGCGCATGATTTCCTGAAGATCGTCCTTCACGCGCCCGCTGACCCGCACCTGATCGTCCTGGATCGCCGGCTGGACCTTAAGGCGGCTGCCCTTGATCGTTTTCACGATGGCCCTGGCACGGTCTGAGTTCAAGCCCTGGATGAGTTTTGCTTCCTGCGTAAACAGCCCCCCACCCGCCTCATGCTCATCAGTGTATTCGAGCGCCTTGGGGGAAATCCCACGCTTGGCCGCTTTTTCGAGCAACATCTGGCGGACCGAGCGCAGCTTCATCGTGTCCTCGGCCTCGAGCGCAATGATGCCGGTGGCGCGGTCAAAGCGCACCACGGCTCGGCTCCCTTTGAAATCGTAGCGCGTCGCGATTTCCTTGAGTACCTGATTCACCGCGTTGTCGACCTCCTGAAGGTCGATCTTGGAAACGATGTCGAAGGAAAAGTCAGCGGGCATGGGAACGAGCGCGCCGCGGCGCGGCGTGGGTGCGGCGCAGAGCGCCGATGCGCTTGCGCAATCTGTCCCGGTCGCGGGCTGAAACACGCTGCAGGGTGATTCCGGTGTCCGCGACGGGTCGAACTTCCTCCCCTGACCGGCGCGGGATGGACCAGACAACCTTGCCGAAACATTCGACGGCGGGGCCGCCGTCTCCCAAATCGATGGACACGCGAAGCCGCGCATCGCGCCCGAGGGTCCCGGGCAGATGGCAGGCCAGGCCCCCTATTGCAAGGTCTCGCGTGACGCTTGAATAAACCGCGAGCGGCCGTAAACGCTTCAGCACGACAGGCAACGAGACACCTGATCGCTCAAAGCGGCGGCGATCCGCCCCCCGCCACATCACCCGGATTCTCCCACCTTGCGCAGAAAACTGTCGGGAAAGCGCTTCGCGACGGGCGAGTTTAGAAAGTCCTTCAGAGCATCTTGGGCCCCCTCGAAAGTGCCGTACTTGCCGACGTAAACGCGGTAGAGAGAGTTCCCACTGCGGTTGGTTCGGCGGTCATAGTAGGTCTCGAATCCTTGAGCTTGCAGCTCTTTCTGAAGGGTGCGGGAGCGCGCCTCCGACTCATAAATGCAAACTTGAATCGTATAGTAAGGGACCGCCGGGTCGGGAAGTCCCGCTTCCCCGGGCTGCTTCTCGGGGCGCTCCGGTCGAGACGGCGCTTCGGGATCTCGCGGCGCCGAAATCGGTTCCTGCGCGCGGGGAGCCGTCGCGGAGGAAGGCGCAACCGGCTGCACCTCCTGCGGCGGCAGCGGCCGACCATCGAGGCCCGTGAGCATGGGTTCCATAAGCGCCCTCAGGACCCACAAGATGAGGGCGGCAACGGCCAGTCCGCCCGCCAGCTTGGCCGCCCCTTTGCGCATCCACGTCATCTGCCAATCCGGGACCCAGAACTTGGCGTGAGCCGGCGCCGGGGCGGTGTCCGCCACATCCTCAAAAGGCTCGGCGTGAATGTCCTCGTGCCGCTCGCCGGGGACCTCCTCATCGAGGGCGGCCTGCCGAGGTGGGCCCGGAGCATGGCTGAAGAGATCGGGGGAATCCGGCGCGGGCTCCTCCCGGACCTCCGTCTGCGGCTTTACAAACGCTCCGCCGGCCCGAAACGTGCCGTAGAGCTTTTCCTGAATCTCGCGCTCGCTCAACACGCGGTGCACCTCACTTCTTTTCTTTTTCCTCTGCCAAACCAACATGGGACCTCCCAGGAATGCCCGAGGACTCTACCGAGCGAGCGGGGAATTCTCTTTCAAAAACAACGTGAACTTGACCAATTGGTGATCTGGCCCGATCGGAAGACGGGCTTTCTCCATAAATCCGTTCTTGGTGCACAGGTCGATGGCCGAGGCCATCTGGGTGGTGGTGCGGATCACGATCTCCTGATAGCCGACGTCCCGGCAAAAGTGGATGGCCCGGTCTAGCAGCTGCGAGCCGATCTTCTTGCGCCTGAAGCTGGCGGCCACGAAGATCCGCCGCAACAACGCGCGGCGTTCATCCTCCCGCTTCACTCCGATGGTTCCCACGATCCGCTTGCCGGCGACCGCCACGAAAAACGCCTCTCCCAGCGACCCGTAGGCATGGCCGATATTGGCCAGGTCGTCTCCGGGAAACATGGAGGCCTCGGCGGGAAACTCCGCCTGCATGATGCTCGTGATCAGGCTTTGGACCACCGGATAATCGGCCCGCTCGATCTTGCGCACTTCAACAGAGCTTGAGGGCTTCATCCTTTCTTCCCTCCTCTTTCGCCGCCCGCAGGCTTCGCAGGCGCAGCCGCCGCAGCCGCAGGCTGAGCAGCCCCCGCCCCCTCGGCCGCCTTGGGAGCCGCGTCGCTCTTCTTCCTCACCTTGATCTTGAGCGACTTCACCTTCGGCAGGCCGAATACGGGCTCGCTCGCCGTCCAGCGCCCGTCTTGAGCCAGCTTCTTGACACGTTCGTAGCGCTTCAGCACGTTGCGGTGCGCTTTGCCCACTCCGGAAATCCTTAAACTCGGATGCTGACTCATGGTCCCTCTTTAGGTTTCGATGATGTCCGTTTCCTTGCCCGCTTCCTTCGCGCGCGTGAGATGCTCGCGCGCCTCCTCCTGACGGCCCAGGGCTTGGTACAACTGCCCTAGCTTGCGGTGCGCGGGCTCAAAGTCCTCGTCCACCTCCAGGGCCTGTTTATACTGATCGAGCGCCCGGTCGTTGTCCCCCTGCTTCTGATAGTATTCGCCGAGGTTCACGTGCGCGATCGGAAGCCTGGGAGCAAGATCAATGGCCTTCGTAAAATGCCGGATCGCCAGGTTGGGCAGGTTCTTCTTCATATAGGCGTCGCCCAGGTTGTTGTGCGCCACCGCGAGGTCCGGGGCGAGTTTCAACGCGATCTTGTATTCCTTGACCGCCAGATCGTGCTGTTCCTGGCGGTAGTAGAGGTTCGCCAGGTTGTTGTGAAAAAAGGCCACCTCCGGCTTCAGCCGGATCGCCGTCTTGTAATATTCCTCAGCGAAGGCCAGATTTCCCTTCAACGCGTGCACGTTGGCCAGGTTGTTGTAGGCCGTGGCCAGGTTCGGATCTATGGCCACAGCCTTTTGATAGAGGGCGATCGCCTTGTCAATCTCCCCCGCCTCCTCGTACAAGAGCCCTTCATTATTGTAGAAACTGGCCTTCTTTTGCCAGTCCTCGAGGACCGGCGCCGCGCTCGAAAGTTCCGCCGAGCGGGAAAGATCAGACAGGGCTTGCGCCGCCTCAAGCGGGGGCTCGCTCTCCAAGTCCGCAGCCTCCTGCGCATCCGCGCCGGAAGCTCCCAACTCGGTCGCCGCGCCGGTCGGCACGGCCGCGGCCTTGGCATCCCCTTCGGGCGCCGCGCCGAGGAGCGCGGGAAGCAACGCCATGAGGAACCCTGCAACCCCGAAGACGCGCCGCCATCGACCGGGTGTGATGAGCGCGCGGTTCACGCCATCACGCCGAGCGCTGGATGGGCCGAACGTAGGCGTCGCGATACACGGGGAAGTCCTGCTTGACCTGGGCAAGCCTTCCCTTCGCCGCTTCACGCGACTCAAACGTGTCGGCGCACACCTGGAAGAACTGACCGCTGGGAATGATAAAGGAATCAAAGCCGTCCTGGCGCAATCGCTCGACCTCTCTGGCGGCACGCTCCAAAGCGAGATACGTGATCAGTTGAATGGTGTAGCCGGCCCGCTCGAGCGGTTCTGCAACGGCCCCAGTATCCATCGCGCTCCCCCATGCATCCACCCTGGGGACCGGCTCTTCAACAGGCACTCCGGCTCCAGTCTCAATTTTTGCCGGAACCTCCGCCGGGGTTAGCAAGGCCCCGAGGACCGTCGGCGCACGGGGCTCCCCGCGCACGCGCGCAAGCGTCCCAGGCGTCTGCGAGCCCGCCGAGCGCTCTGACTTCAGCAGGGATTCCAGCGCTGAGCGCTTCCCGTATTGAACACCGAGTGAGAAAACGAGCACGAAAAAAATCAAGCCGGCCAGAAGCCCGAACAGCAGCTTGTCCAGGCTGATCGACAGGCGCGCGCGCTCGATAAATCCGGCTCCCTCGTGCAGAGCCTCGCGCCGACCGCCCTCGTCTTCACCCGGTGTCTCCCCAAACAAGTCTTCCTGCATACGCCCCCCGGCAAGCCGCTGGTAAACGTTCAAATCATACGATTATATGAAGCCCGCCCACGGATGGCAAGCATATCGAAGGGCTTCTAGGCCCGCACCACCCGGATGCGCGGGATCGGCCAGTAAATGAAGACCGCTCTTCCGATCAGGTTCTCCTCCGGCACGAAACCCCAGAACCGCGAGTCTGAGCTGTGGCCGCTGTTGTCCCCCAGCACAAAATAATGGCCGGCAGGGACTGCGAAGGGGGTTCCGGTGCGCCCGTACGGCCAGTCGTCCCGGTTGTAATAGTACGTCCGGGCGACCGCTTGCGGTGCTTCGAGCGCTCGTCCGTGCACGAGCACCTTGCCGTCCTTGAGCTCCACCTGCTCGCCGCCAAAGGCGATCAAGCGCTTGACGTAGTCCTTTTTCGGGTCCTCGGGGTAGCGGAAGACGATGATGTCCCCGCGCTTGGGCTCGATGAAACCCGGCAGGTCCACCGTGAACAAAAAGAAGTTTGTCCACGGCAGGCTCGGCCGAAGCTGCTCGGCGTAGCCCAGCTTCCAGACCAGAATGCGGTCCCCTTCCAGGAGCGTGGGGCGCATGGACCCGGTGGGAATCCGAAATGCCTGCACGAAGAGCGCGCGAATGAACACGGCCAGAATGACGGCCCAGAAGAGCGGAAGGATCCACTCGCGCTTGAGGACTTCCCAGCGGCTGAGCGGCTCCTCGCTTGAGCCGCCCGCCTCCCTCTCTCCGGACGCATTATGGCTCATTCCTCATCCATCCTCAGTATGGAGATGAACGCTTCCTGGGGAAGATCCACTTTCCCGATGCGCTTCATGCGCTTCTTGCCCTCCTTTTGTTTTTCCCACAGCTTGCGCTTGCGGGTGATGTCCCCCCCGTAGCACTTGCCCGTCACGTTCTTGCCCAGCGCCGAAATTGTCTCGCGCGCAATCACCCGCGACCCGACCGCCGCCTGGATCGCCACCTCATAGAGTTGCCGCGGGATCACGTCCATGAGCCGCTTGACGAGCGCGCGGCCGCGCACGTAGGCGCGCTCGCGCACCACGATGGTAGAGAGCGCATCCACGGGATCCCCGTTTAAAAGAATGTCCAGTTTCACCAGCTCTGCGGGTTGGAAGCCGCTCAACTCATAATCCAGGGAGCCGTAGCCCTTGGTGAGGGACTTGATGCGGTCGTAAAAGTCCATGAGGACCTCCGAGAGCGGGAGCTCGTAGATCAACACGGCGCGCTGCGGGTCCAGGTAATCGGTGGACTTGTAAATGCCCCGGCGGTCTTGCGCGAGCTGCATGATGACGCCGATCGAGGTGGCCGGCACGTGCAGGTGCGCGAAGATGTAGGGTTCCTCGATGGCGGCGATGCGCTCGCGGGACGGCAGCTTTGTGGGGTTGTCGAGAAGAACGACCTCGCCGGTCGTAAGGACCACGCGGTACGCGACACTGGGTGCGGTGGCGATCAGCTCGAGCTCGAACTCACGCTCCAGGCGCGCCTGAATGATCTCCATGTGCAGCAACCCCAGGAACCCGCAGCGAAACCCGAACCCCAGGGAGGCGGACGTTTCGGGTTCAAATGTGAAGGAGGCGTCGTTTAGCTTCAGCTTCGCCAGCGCCTCGCGCAAGGCCTCGTAATGATTGGGCTGAAGGGGATACAGGCCGCAGAACACCATGGGCTGCACTTCCTTATATCCCGCGAGCGGAACTGCCGTGGGGCGCGCCTCATGCGTCAGCGTGTCCCCGATCTTGACGCTCTTGACGTCGCGAACGTTGGCGCACACGTACCCCACTTCCCCCACCGACAATTCCTCGCAGGGCCGCGGGTGGGGATCAAAGAACCCGATCTCCTCCACCTCCGCGGCGGCTCCGGTGGCTACGAAGCGCACGCGCTCGCCCTTTCGCAGCGAACCGTCGAAGACCCGAACGTAGGAAATGACGCCCTTGTAGGAATCGTACTTGGAGTCGAAGATAAGCGCCCGCAGGCCCTCCTCACGCTTGCCCGAAGGAGGTGGAACGCGGGAGACAATGGCGTCGAACACCTCGACGCAGCCCTGCCCCGTCTTGGCGCTCGTGCGAATCACCTCGGAGGCATCCACCTTGAGAAAGGCCGCCAGTTCTTTGACCACTCGCTCCGTCTCGGCGTTGGGCAAGTCCATCTTGCTCAAGACCGGAATGATCATGAGGTTGCGCTCCCGCGCAAGGTAAAAGTTCGTCACGGTCTGCGCCTCGATGCCCTGCCCCGCGTCGACCAGCAACAGCACGCCCTCGCAAGCCGCCAGGCTCTTCGACACCTCATAGGTGAAGTCGATGTGGCCGGGCGTATCGATCAAATTAAAGATGTGGCCCTTGTACGTGAGGCGCACCGCGCGCGCCTTGATCGTGATGCCGCGCTCGCGCTCCAGGTCCATGTCGTCGAGCATCTGTTCGCGGAACTCCCGCGGGGAGATGGCGTGGGTATCCAAGAGAAAGCGGTCGGCCAGCGTCGACTTGCCGTGATCGACGTGCGCAATGATTGAGAAGTTGCGGATCTTGTCAATCGCCGTCATGGCCGCGCAGGGAAGCAATGGCTGCGGATCGATCGGGACTCTTGAAAATGGTGGTGCCGGCCACAAGCACCCGGGCGCCGGCTGAGCGCGCTTGCGCCCCGCTATCCTTCGTGATGCCGCCGTCCACCGAAATCAAGCCGCGGAATCGGGCGGCCAGTCCCTTCACTTTTTCAAGCATCTCGGCCCGGAAGGCCTGCCCCCCGAAACCCGGCTCGACCGTCATGACCAGCACCAGATCCACGAGGGCAAGGTAAGGTTCGAGGGCCGACAAGGGCGTCGCCGGTTTAAGCGAGATGCCGGGCCGCGCGCCCAGCTCCCGTATTTTCGCGATGGCTTTGCCGCAATCGCCGAGCGCCTCGACGTGCACGGTGAGAAAATCGGCGCCGGCCTTGCGGAAGGCCGCCACGTAGCGCTCGGGCTCCTCGATCATGAGGTGCACGTCGAGCGGCAGGCGCGTGTGGCGCCGGATGGCGGCCACGACATCGGGGCCGATGGTGAGGTTGGGCACGAAACGGCCGTCCATGACGTCCACGTGGATCCAGTCGGCGCCGCGGGCCGAGACGTCCTCGACCTCACGGCCCAGGAAGGAGAAGTC
>CAZPNG010000105.1:0-8796 GCA_964587845.1 uncultured bacterium
ACAAGCGGGGAGCAGCGTCTTCGGCGCTCCGTAGAAGCGGCCGGGCGGGGCGAGATCAGCGCCCAGGACCTGGCCAAGGTCCAGGACGACGTCACGCAGGAGGTCCTGGCCGAGCAGGTGCGCGCGGGCGTCGACGTTCCAACCGACGGCGCCGTGCGCTGGGACGACCCGGTTTCCTATATCGCTTCCAAGATCCGGGGCTTCAAGATCACCGGCCTGCTTCGCTACTTTGACACCAACTGCTACTACCGCCAGCCGGTAGCGGTCGAACAGCTTTCTTACGACAAGCCTATCCTGGTGCGCGATTTTCAATTTTCGAGCTCCCTGGTCAAGAAGCCCGTAAAGGTTCTGCTGACGGGGCCCTACACCCTGGCCCGGCTTTCCCGGCACGACGCCTACAAGTCCTTCGATGCTTTTCTCGGCGACTTGGCGGACATTTTGAGTCAGGAGGTCAAGGCGCTCAAGCAGGCCGGCGCAGCCATCTTGCAAATCGATGAGCCGGCCATCCTCAGCCACCCCGAGGACTGGCCGAAGTTTGAGCGGGCCCTAGCCAAGGTCCTCATCCCCGCGGCCGACATGGAAACCACGCTTGCCTTGAATTACGGGCGCCTCGACGGGCTGGCGGAGAAGCTGAACGGCCTGGCGGTCGAAGTGATCGCGTTGGATCTCAGTACGGAGCCGGCCCACGTGTCGATCGTGGAGCGGGGCAAGCTCGCCAAGAAACTGTGCGCCGGCGTCCTCAATGCGCGCAACACGCGCATGGAAGATGAGAAGAAGACGAAGGCCTTCGTGCAGAAGCTGAGCCATCAGCTCGGCAACAAGCTGGCGTACCTGGCGCCCAACTACAGCCTCGAGTTTCTTCCGCGCGACACCGCCCGCAAGAAACTGGAGCTGCTGCACGCCCTAGCGTCGAGCGCGGCCTAGGAGGATCTCGCGATGTTATTTCCAACGACCACCGTCGGCAGTTTTCCGAAGCCGGACTATTTGAAGAAAGCGCGCACGCAATTTCAAAAGGGAAAGCTCTCGTGCGAGGAGCTCAAGAAGCTGGAGGAGCGGGCCACCCGCGAGGTGATCCAGCTTCAGGAGGAGGTGGGGCTCGACGTCCTGGTGGACGGCGAAATGTACCGCGGGGACATGGCGGCTTACTTCGCCGAGAGCTATGAGGGGTTCGCTTCAAGCGGCCTGGTGCGCTCCTACGGCAACCGCTATTACCGCAAGCCGATCATCAAGGGCAAGATCCGCCGGCCCAAGCCCGTGACCGTCGATTGGTTTCGTTTCGCGCAATCCCTGACGAAAAAGCCCGTCAAGGGGATGCTCACCGGGCCCTACACGATGATGGACTGGTCTTTTGACGAGCATTACGACTCCCGGCGCGACGCCTGCCTGGCCCTGGCGGAAGTCATCCACCAGGAGGCGATGGACCTCGTGCGCGCGGGCGCTCAGTATGTCCAGATCGACGAGCCGGCTGTGTCCGTACGGCCCGAGGAACTGCCCCTGGCGATCGAGGCCCTGGGCGCGGTGACGAACGGCCTCAAGGCCAAGACCATCACCCACATTTGCTACGGCGCGTTTGATAAAATCTATCCCGACATGTTGAAGCTGCCGGTCGATCAGATCGACCTGGAGATGTCGAACAGCGCGTTCGACATGCTGGAGCTTTTCCGAAAGCACCCCTTTACCAAGGAGATCGGGCTGGGGGTGCTCGATGTCCACAGCCACACGGTCGAGAAACCGGAGGTGGTGGTCGAGCGCATCCGCCAGGCGCTCACGGTTTTTCCGGCGGAGCGCGTTTTCGTGGATCCGGACTGCGGCTTAAAGACGCGCACGACTGAAGAGTCGCGCGCCAAGCTCACCGCGATGGTGGCCGGCGTGCGGCGCCTGCGCGAGGAGCTTTCGGGCCGGGCGAACGGTTCAAAAAAGGAGGCGGGGCATGGCACAGTTAAAAGTCGATGATCGGGCTCCGGAGTTCAGACTCAAGGACCAGCAGGGAGTTATTCAGGAGCTTCCGGGCGAAGGGGTGACGGTGCTTTATTTCTATCCCAAAGACGACACGCCCGGGTGCACCCTCGAGGCGTGTGATTTTCAGGCGGCTTCAGGGCGCCTGCAGGAGCTCGGCGCCCGCGTGCTGGGCGTGAGCCCCGACAGCACGGAGTCTCACGGCCAGTTTGCGGCGAAGTACAGCTTGCGTTTCCCGCTTCTCGCCGACCCGGAAAAGATTGTCAGCACCGCGTACGGCGTCTGGGTCAAGAAGCAAGGCAAAGACGGCCACGAGTACATGGGCATCGAGCGCACCACCTACGTGCTGGCGGGCGGCAAGGTGCGGGCGGTTTTCCCAAGCGTGAAGGTCGACGGCCACGTCGAGGAAGTCCTGAAAAGCCTTCACGCCCCCAAGCCCGTTCCCACCAGCCGCAAGTCCTAAAGGTACCTGGTACCTTTTTCATAGACCCGCTTCCTAGTGAGGCGGTCCCTTCAGAAGGCTGGAGGGGCAGAGCTCTTCCAGGCGGCAGTCGGCGCAACGTGGTTTCAGTGCCTTGCAGATTTCCCTTCCGTGAAAAATCAGCAGGTGAGAAGCCTCCGTCCAATCCCGCCGGTCCACCAGGGCGCATAGGTCGCGCTCGATCTTATCGGGGTTGGTATTCGGAGTCAGGCCCAGGCGGTGGCTCACGCGCTTGACGTGCGTGTCCACCGGAAAGGCGGGCACGCCGAAGGCGTTGCCCAGGATCACGCTGGCGGTCTTGCGGCCCACGCCCGGCAGCCGGGTCAGGGTTTCCATGGACTCGGGCACGGCGCCGTGGAACTCTCGCGTGAGTGTGTCGGCGATGCCGCGAAGACTCTTGGCCTTGGCCCTGAAAAAGCCCGTGGGCCGGATGTCTGCTTCGATCTCGGAGATCGGCACGTCCAGGTAGTCCTGCGGTTTTGCGTACTTGCGGAAAAGCTGGGGTGTGAGCTGATTGACGCGCTTGTCGGTACACTGCGCCGAAAGCACCGTGGCCACCAGGAGCTGGTAGGGCGTACGGTGATCGAGCGTGCAGTGGGCGCGCGGGTAGAGGCGCCTCAAGCGCTTGACGACCTCGCGGGCGCGCGCCGCGAGCGCCTGGCTTTGCTTTTTACTGAGGATGGCGGCCTTGGCCATGGTGGTAGGCGAGGCCGACCCCGTCTCGGATCGGCACGAGGGTGAACGTAAAATCCGGGTCGCTTCGCAGCCTCTTTGTCAGGGCGCGGATGCCGCACGTGGCCGGGTCATCCGACTCTTCAAGGACCTTGCCGAACCACAGCAGGTTGTCGGCAATCAAAAGTCCCCCCGGACGCAGCTTTTCGCGCGCCAGCGCGTGCGCCTCCGGGTAGCGCTCCTTGTCCATGTCCACGAAGAGGATGTCGAAGGCCCCGGGCTCCCGCCTGAGAATCTCAACGGCGTCTCCCACCCGGAAATCCACCGCCTGCGCGAGCCCCGCTTTCTTGAGGAACCGCAGCGCGGCTTCCTTGTTGGCCGGATCGTAGTCGGTCGCGATCACGCGGCCGCCGGGCTCGAGGGCCCGCGCGAACCACAATGCGGAGTACCCGAAGCCGGAGCCCATCTCAAAGACGCGTTTCGCGCCAAGCGAGCGCGCCAGGATGTAGAGGAGCGTTCCCACCTGCGGGCCCACGATCGGGAAAACCTGGCGCTCGGCCAGCTTCTCCATCTCCGCGAGCACCGGCTCGTAGGGCGACAGGGCGGCGGCGAGGTAGGCGTCGACGTCGGGATGCAGGATGTCGGGCATGACGGGCTAATGATATAATAAGTATCTGATTTCGTCGAGGGGAGGGAAAATGCGCAAGGTCGGGGTGGTGCTTTCGGGCTGCGGTGTCCTGGACGGCTCTGAGATCCATGAAGCGGTGCTGGCCCTCCTGGC
This sequence comes from uncultured bacterium, assembly GCA_964587845.1. Classification (GTDB taxonomy): domain Bacteria; phylum Omnitrophota; class Omnitrophia; order Omnitrophales; family CAZPNG01; genus CAZPNG01. The sequence continues at coordinate 3,891 of CAZPNG010000105.1, forward strand.
CATCGATCAAAGCGGCGGCGAGGCCGTTTGCTTTGCGCCGGACGTGCAGCAGTCCCTCGTCGTGAACCACCTCACCGGCCGGGAGGTCCCCGAGCGGCGCAACGTGCTGGTGGAAGCAGCTCGCATCGCGCGCGGGCGCATCGTGAACCTGCGGTCGGCCCGGGCCAAGGATCTGGACGCCCTGATCCTGCCGGGCGGCTGGGGCGCGGCCAAGAACCTCTCCGATTTTGCCTCGAAAGGAGCTGCCTGCACGGTCAACCCCGACCTCGTGCGCCTCATCCGGGCCATGGTGGGGGCGGGCAAGCCCATCGGCGCGATCTGCATTTCTCCGGGCCCGTTGGCGAAAGCCCTTCAGGGGGTGCGCGTGCTCACGCTCACGTCCGGCCGCGACCAAAAGATCCGCGCGGGCCTGGCCGGCATGGGCATGAAGCCGCGGGACTGTGCGGTCGACCGGGCCCTCGTGGACCGCGCCAACCGCGTGGTCTCCACCCCGGCCTACCTCCAGGCCCGGCGCGTGAGCGAGGCGTACCTCGGCATCCGCGCGCTCGTGAAAGAAGTCCTCCGCATGGTTCCCAAGCGAAAGGGACGGGTCGCCCGCGTGCGGCGGGCGGCGGCGTCGAGAGCGTGAAGAAAGCTGCGGTACTCCCACAGAGCCCCAAAGACATCGCCCACCTGCTGGATGAAATCTCCGTCCTCATGGAGCTCAAGGGCGAGAATCCCTTCAAAGTGCGCGCTTACCAGAATGCGGCCCGTACCCTCGAGGGCTCGACGGAAGATCTCGCGGCCCTCGACCGGGCGGGCAAGCTCCAAACCCTGTCGGGCATCGGCAAGGGAATCAGCGGAAATCTCCACGAACTTCTGACCACGGGGCAGATTGCGTACTACGAGGAGCTTCGGAAATCCTTCCCCAGCGGCCTTCTGGAACTGCTCGAGATTCCCGGCCTGGGACCCAAGCGGGTCAAGGTCCTTTATGACGAGCTCGACTTAAAGAGCGTGGGGGAGCTGGAGTACGCCTGCAAGGAAAACCGCCTGCTCGCCCTGGACGGCTTCGGCGAGAAACTTCAGGAGAAAATCCTCGAAGGGGTCCGCTACTTAAGGAAGGTCGGCGACCAGCACCTGGTGGACTTCGCGCGCCACGAGGCCGCCCGCGTGCGCGCGTCCCTGGAAAAAGTGTCTTCGGTCACGGCGTTGAGCGAGGCGGGGAGCCTGCGGCGGTCGAAGGAAACCATCCGCGACCTGGATTTTGTGGCGGCCGCCCGCAAGCCCGAGCCGATGATGAAGGCGTTCTGCGCCATGTTGGGCGTCGCGAAAGTGCTGATGCAGGGCGTCACAAAATCCAGCATCCTGCTTGATTCCGGAATTCAGGTGGACCTGCGCGTGGTCGAGCCGGACCAGTATCCCTACGCGCTCCTGTACCTCACGGGCTCGAAGGAACACAACGTCGCGCTGCGCGCCCGCGCGCAGCGCCAGGGCTATAAGTTGAACGAGTACGGCCTGTTCAAGGGAAACCGCCTCGTGCGCTGCCGATCCGAGGAGGAGATCTACGAGGCGCTGGGCCTGGCTTACATTCCTCCGGAGCTGCGCGAGGATCAAGGCGAGCTTGCGGCCGCCGAGAAAGGCAAGCTCCCGGTGCTGATCGAGGAGCGGGACGTGCGCGGGGTCTTTCACTGCCACTCGACCTGGAGCGACGGGACGGCGTCGATCGAGGAGATGGCCAGGCAAGCCAAGCGTCTGGGGCTGGAGTACTTCGGCCTTTCCGACCACAGCCAATCGGCCCGTTACGCCGGCGGATTGACGCAGGAGCGGGTGCTTGACCAGCATAAGGAAGTGGACAAGGTCAACGCGTCCCTGAAGGGCCTGCGTGTGCTGAAGGGCTCGGAGGTCGATATATTGAAGGACGGCGGCCTGGACTATCCCGACGCGTTCCTGGCCCGGTTTGATTTCGTGATTGCGTCGATTCACTCGAGCTTCACGCTGCCGGAGGCGGAAATGACCCGGCGCATCGTGCGCGCGATCCACAATCCGCATGTGACGCTGCTCGGGCATCCCACGGGCCGGCTGCTCCTGGCGCGCCAGGGCTATGCCGTACGCGTGGAGGAAGTGATCCGGGAGGCCGCCAAGGTGGGCACGGGCATCGAGATCAACGCCAACCCGCACCGGCTCGACCTGGACTGGCGGGTCATCCGCACGGCGCGCGAGGCGGGCGTGCCCTTGTTCATCAACCCCGATGCCCATGCCCCGGAGGGCGTCGCCGACTACCGCTACGGCGTGGGGATCGCGCGCAAAGGTTGGCTCACGGCCAAAGACGTGGTCAATACGAAGGGGCTCGCAGACATGCTGAAGTACCTCGAAGCGCGGAAAAAGAAGAGAGCGGCCTGACGTGGGCCGCCTGAAATAGTACGCTCAAGGAGATCCATGGCGCGCGAAACTCTCGAGATCGACGTGCTGTTCGTGGGCGCCGGGCCGGCCGGGCTGGCGGGCGCCTATCACCTCAAGCGCCTGGTGGCGGAGCATAACCGCAAAGCTCAGGGATCGGGGCAGCCGGGCTTGGGAGAGGTCAGCATCGCGGTCATTGAGAAGGCGCCTCGCCTGGGCGCCCACATCCTTTCCGGGGCGGTCATGGATCCTCACGGTTTGAGTGAACTCATGCCTGATTTTGCCCAGCGCGGCGCGCCGATGGGCGTCCCCGTCCGCGAGGACCATCTCTTGTTCCTGACGCGCTCGAAGGCGTTACGCTTTCCATTCACGCCGCCCATGCTGCGCAATCACGGCTTCCATATCTTGTCGCTGGGGGAGCTTGTCCCCTGGCTGGGCGGCGAGGTCCAGAAGGCGGGAATCGACCTCTTCACAGGGTTTCCCGGCAAGGAGCTCTTGCTCGACGGCCGGCGGGTCACGGGGGTGCGCACGGGAGACAAGGGCATCGACAAGCACGGCCAGCGCAAGCCAAACTTCGAGCCTGGCATCGATCTCAAGGCCAAGGTCACGGTGTTCGCCGAGGGGCCGCGGGGGTCTCTCACGAAAGACCTGGTCGAGCAATTGGGCTTGGCGGGCCGAAACCCGCAGTCCTATGCCACCGGCGTGAAGGAGGTTTGGGAAATCCTTCCTGAGAAGCATCAGGAGGGCCGTGTGGTGCACACGATGGGTTTCCCGCTGGACTCCAAGACCTTCGGCGGCGGCTTCATCTACCATGCGCGCGAGCGCAAGGTGTACCTGGGGCTCGTGACGGGCCTGGACTACGAGGACCCGTTCGTCGATCCCCATGAGGCGTTTCAGCGTTTCAAGACGCACCCCTACGTCTCCAAGCTCCTCGAGGGCGGCAAGATGATCCAGTACGGGGCCAAGACGATTCCGGAGGGCGGCTACTACGCCATGCCGAAGCTTTTCGGGGACGGCTTTCTCATCATCGGCGACTCCGCTTCTTTCTTAAACTCCGCGCGCCTCAAGGGAATCCACATGGCCATGAAGTCGGGGATGCTCGCGGCCGAAACGATTTTGGAGGCGCTCGCGGCCAAGGATTTCTCGAGCCGGATCCTTTCGGGCTTCGAGAAACGGTTTCATGCCAGTTGGGCCAAGCGCGAGCTCTGGTCGGTGCGCAACTTTCATCAGGGCTTTCAGCACGGCCTCCTGCCGGGCTTCGTGCACCTGGCGTTTCAGATGGTGACGGGGGGCCGAGGCCTGGTCGACCCCATGCCCGCTCGCGCGGATCACCAGCGCTTGCACGCGGTGCGCGCGCACCACGGCGCACCCTTCGGCGAGGCGGTGGCGCGCAAGATTCCCTTCGATGACAAACTGACCTTTTCCAAGACGAGCGATGTTTTCTTGTCGGGCACGCGCCACGACGAAGACCAGCCCTGCCATCTCGTGGTCACCCAGCCCGACGTGTGCGTGTCGCGCTGCACCGAGGAGTTCGGAAACCCCTGCCAGCATTTCTGCCCCGCGAGCGTCTACGAGATGGTGGGGGAGCGCGCCGCGGGCACGCTTCGGCTGCAAATTAACTTTGCCAATTGCGTTCACTGCAAGACCTGTGATATTAAGGACCCGTATGGCATCATCGAGTGGGTCACGCCCGAGGGGGGCGGGGGGCCGAATTATGTCGGGCTCTAAAGGAGTTCTCGGATGAAGATTCTACGCGCCTATGCGCTGCGCGAGCTGGTGACACCGTTTCTCATGTCGCTCGCGCTCTTCACGTTTGTGTTCTTGATGGGCAACATGGTGAAGCTGGCCGACCTCCTGGTCAACAAGGGCGTGAGCGTGTGGGTCGTGCTGAAGATTCTTGCCATGCTGCTACCGAGTCTCTTGGCTTTCACGGTCCCCACGAGCGTGCTGACGGCGGTCTTGCTCGTGTTCGGCGGCTTCGCCCAAAACAACGAGGTCACGGCCATCCGGGCGAGCGGCGTCAACCTGTTTTCCATCATGACGCCTATTCTCATCGTGGCGTTTTTGCTGAGCCTCTTCATGGTGATCTTGAGCGACCAGGTGTTCCCGCGCCTCACGTTTGAATACCGGCGCACCATCAAGGAGCTTTTCCTCAAGCGGCCCACGGCGTACCTGGAGCCCGGAAAGTTCGTGAAGGCGTTTCAAGATTACATTATCATGGCCCAGAAGATCGACGGCAACCACCTGGAGAACATCACCATTTACCAGCCGCAGCAGGACAAGCCCACGCGCACCATCGTGGCCGAGCGCGGCGAGGTCATCACCTCCGAGGATGAGCGCATGCTTTCGATCCGGCTCTACAACGGCACGAGCGATGAGCCCAATCCCGACCAGCCCGATGAGCTCTACAAGCTCGACTTTAAGGTCTTCGAGCTGCCGCCCATGCTGATCGAAGGGGGAGGAGACTACAAGACCCTCAACAAGAAAATGAACGACATGACGATTGACGAGCTCCTGGCCAAGCTCAAGC
>CAZPNG010000106.1:0-4841 GCA_964587845.1 uncultured bacterium
GATCTTGTCGTTTTCTCGCGCCAGATGGCCACGATGGTGGATGCGGGCATGCCCGTGCTTCAGTGCCTTGAGATTCTGCGCGAGCAAATGGACCATCCCGGCCTGCAAAAGGTCGTTTCCACCATGCGCGACGACGTGCAAGGCGGCAAGGGCTTCTCCGAGGCCCTGGGCAAGCACCCGAAGGTGTTCTCGGCCCTGTTCGTGAACATGGTGCGCGCGGGCGAGGAGAGCGGAAACTTGGACGAGATCCTCATGCGCCTGGCCACGTACGCGGAGAAGACGAGCGCGCTGCAAAAAAAGATCAAGTCCGCCATGATCTACCCCGCGGTGGTCACGATGGTGGCGGGCGGCATTACCACCTTCATGCTGACATACGTGATCCCCAAGTTTGCCGGCATCTTTGAGCAACTGGGGGCCCCGCTGCCGACGCCCACGCGCCTCCTGTTGGCCACGAGCGATTTTCTGGTTCACAACGGGATATTCATCCTGATCGGCCTGGGGGTGGCCGGGTTCATCTTCTGGAGGTTTACCCGGACCAAGGTGGGCCGCCTCTGGTTCGACACGGTGATTCTGCGCGTGTGGATCTTTGGGCCCATTTTAATGAAGGCGGCGGTCAGCAAGTTCTCCCGCACCCTTTCCACTCTGATTCGCAGCGGCGTGCCCATCCTGACCTGCTTTGACATCGTGGGCCGCACGGCGGGCAACGCGCGCATCGAGCTCATGGTGAACGCGGTCCGCCAAACCCTCCGGCAGGGCGAGACGATCGCCTCCGAGCTCACCAAACAGAAACTTTTCCCGCGGATGGTGGTGCGGATGATTGCCGTGGGAGAGGAAACCGGCGCGCTGGACGACATGGCCGGCAAGATCGCGGACTTTTACGAGACGGAAGTGGATGCGGCGGTGGACGGGCTCTCGTCCCTCATCGAGCCGCTCATCATCTTGTTTTTGGGGGTCGTGGTGGGGGGCATTGTGATTGCGCTCTTCCTGCCCATTCTCACGATGACCCAGCACATCAAATGATCAAAACGATTCGGTACGGGTCTTCCCGGGGAGATTCGCTGGCGACACGGTTGCGCACCCTCATCGTGTTGAGGTTGCTGGTGGCGGCTTTCTTTGTCTTCGCCGGGCATAAGCTCTTCGAAGTGCCCGCCCTGCCGACGTACAGCGTGATCCTGGTGATTTGCTTCCTCACCCTCGGCTACGCGTTTTGGCTGAGCTTGCGCCGCTCCCTGGGCGTTTTGGCGGCGGTCCAAATTGCCGTGGATCTCCTTCTCGAGACCGCCATGGTGCATTACACCGGGGGCCTGGACAGCGCGTTCGTGACCTTGTACGTCTTGAGCATTCTCTCCGCAGCCATGGTGCTTTCCCGGCGCGCCAGCTTGGTGGCGACCGCTGTGGCAAGCGGGCTCTACCTGGCGGTCGTGTTCCTTCAATTCGCCGGGCTCTCTGTGAGATGGTTTCCTCCCCTGGGCAACACCGGGTTGCCGCCCCGCCAATCCCTGCATTTCTTTTACATGAGCTATGTGAACGTGACGTTTCTCTGGGTGGTGGGGTTCCTGAGCGCCTATTTGGCGCGCGTCATCCACCGCATGGAGGAACACCTCAAGACGCGGGAGAAGCTCTCCCTCATGGGCGAGCTCACAGCCCACATCGCGCACGAGATCCGCAATCCCCTGGCCACGATCAGCGGGTCCCTGGAGCTTCTCAAGGAGGAGATGCGGGGCGCTCTCAGCGCCGAACAAAGCCAGCTCTTTGATGCGGTCACCGAGGAATCCCAGCGTCTGCACCGCATTCTGAACCAGATTCTGGACTTCGCCCGTTCCGAGGAAATCCGCGCGAGCGCGATCTCTCTGACGCAATTGTTGGATGAAGTCTTTCTGCTCATTGAGCACACCCCGCGCTTTTCGGAGTCCGTGCAGATCGAGAAGCGATACCGCGACGTTCACGTTGCGGTCCTGGCGGACCGCCAGAAGCTCAAGCAGGTGTTTCTCAATCTCGTTTACAACGCCCTGGAGGCCATGAAGGAGGGCGGCACCCTCACGGTGGACGCTACGCCCACGAGCCGGGGCGTGTCCGTCGGATTCCGGGACACGGGGCCTGGCATGGACGCCAAGACCCTGCGGTCGCTCTTTATTCCGTTCAAAACCACCAAGCCGAAGGGAACGGGGATCGGCCTGGCCACGGTGTACCGGATTGTGGCCGGCCACGGAGGCACCATTGATGTGGAATCTGAGGTCGGAAAGGGAAGCTCGTTCGTGATCTCGCTTCCCGCCGCCTAAGGGAGAAAGGAACCTCTCATGCAGCTGAAACAACATCGTGTGATGGTGGTGGACGACGAAGCGCACATCGCTCGGGTGATTGAGAAAGCCATCATGAGCGAGGAGGTGGAGATTTTCACCTACCGGGACGGCACTGAAGCCTTGGCGGAGCTCGCAGCCAAGCGCCCCCACGTCATCATCACGGACATGCGGATGCCGACGGTCGGAGGCTTGGAGATTTTGAGGCGCGCCAAGGAGTTTGACCCCGAAGTGAACGTCATTCTGATCACTGCGTACGGCAGTCTAGAAACGGCCCTGGAGGCGATGCGGGGTGGAGCGTTTGACTACCTGGTCAAGCCGTTTCGCATCGACGAGTTGCGCAACACCCTCAAGCGGGCGTTTGGGGCAAAGCGCATCGTGCTGGGCCGCTCGGCCCCGGACCAGGCGTTCATGAAACGCTACCAGCTGCGCAGTTTGATCGGCTCCAGTGAATCGATGCAGAAGGTCTACAGCCGCATTGAGCGGGTGGCGCAGACCGAAAGCACCGTTTTGATCCTGGGGGAGAGCGGTACGGGCAAGGAACTTGTGGCCCGCTCCATTCACTACAACTCTTCCCGGAAAGAGGCCCCCTTCGTGAGCGTCAACTGCGCAGCGCTGCCCGCCGAGCTTCTCGAAAGCGAGCTTTTCGGGCACGAGAAGGGGTCCTTCACGGGCGCGATCGCCTCGAAGGCCGGCTTGATGGAACTTGCCCACGGCGGCACCTTCTTTCTCGATGAGGTGGGGGACATGAGCCTCCCGCTTCAAGCGAAGCTCTTGCGCGTGCTTCAGGAGCGGGAGATCATGCGGGTCGGGGGATTGGAAACCATCAAAGTGGATGTGCGCATCGTGGCGGCCACCAGCCGCGACCCCAGCGCTGAAGTGAGGGCCGGTCGGTTTCGCGAGGACCTTTTCTACCGGTTGAACGTCATTCCCATCAATCTGCCTCCGCTTCGTGAGCGCCGGGAGGACATCCACCAGCTCGCGTTTTACTTCCTGGGCTTCTGCTCTGAGAAGATGAGGCTGAAGAGCGGGATCCAGATTGCCGAGGATGCCATGGAGGTGCTCGAAAACTATGGCTGGCCCGGCAACGTTCGCGAACTTGAAAACGTGATCGAGCGCATCCTGGCGCTTCTGGAGGGCACGGTGGTCACACGCGCGGCCGTCGAGGAGGCCCTCAAGGACCTCCTGCCGGCCGCTCAAGCGCCGCCCCACGAGCACGCGCATACGCAGCCCGCTACGGAGGTGAAGGAGGAGGTCGAGGTCATTGACCTGAGGGCCGCGACGGAGGATTTTGAGCGCAGCCTCATCGAAAAAGCCCTCGACGAATCCCGAGGCAACAAGTATCAGGCGGCCAAGATGCTTCATTTGAGTCGGCAAAGTTTGCAGTACAAACTTCGTAAATACGGTTTGGGCTGAGAAAGGAGCATGTTCATGAATGTCATTCGATCCAAGCGGGGATTCACGCTGATTGAGATCATGGTGGTGATTGCGATCATCAGTCTTCTCGTCCTGATCGCGATTCCCAATTTGACGCGGGCCCGCGTCAATGCCAACGAGACGTCGGCCAAGTCGTGCTTGCGCGTCATTTCAACCGCATGCGAAATGTTCCGCTCGGCCCAGGCGCCGCCGGACTATCCGCCGAACCTCGCCGCGCTCGCGGCCACCAATCCCCGGTACCTGGACGACGAGCTGGCGGGCGGGCAGAAGCAGGGGTACGTCTTTGAATACAGGTACATTGATGATCTCGCGTTCCAGGCATTCGCCCGGCCGCGCCGCCAAAACGTGAGCGGCGTGTCGTCCTTCAGCATTGATCAGAGCGGGGTCCTTCGGGACGCGGCGACCGGCCAGCCCCTTCAGTAAAGGCAGTAAAGGTACCAGGTACCTTTGGATGAGCGTAAAAGTTTTCTTCCCGGCGTCAAAAAAACTTTAAAAGCTGCACCTCCTACAGATTCTCCGTGTCGCCGGGGCCCCAAATCCCCGTACGAACCTACAAAATCCCAAAAACTGCAAAGTTGGCACTTCTGTTGCCCCTTCAAGTGCCGTAGTGAGAAAGGTAGGTGAGTGACCATGATGCGTAAACTGAACGACAGAGGGTTCACCCTGGTGGAGTTGATGATCGTGGTGGCCATCATCGGGCTGCTGGCCGCGATCGCGATTCCGAACCTGCTTCGGGCGAGGCTGAATGCCAACGAGTCGGCCGCCAAGGGGACGCTCCGCACCCTGAGCACGGCCATGGAGAGCTTCCGGGCCGCCCAGCAAGCGCCGGGCTACCCGGGCAATTTGACGGTCCTCTCCGGCTCGGTGCCCCCGTATATCGACGATGTCCTGGGCACGGCCCCGTTTCAGAAGCAGGGTTACCAGTTCAATTACGTGCTGCTCAACAACGAGCAGTTTGATGTGGCCGCGGTTCCCACCCAGCCCAACGTGACGGGCGAAAACACATTTCATGTGGACGAATCGGGTGTGGTCCGCTTCAATAACCGCGGAGGGGTACCGATCGGGTAGCCCCCGGAACCTCCTTCGCCCCGCTTCCCTCATGGCAAG
>CAZPNG010000107.1:0-4893 GCA_964587845.1 uncultured bacterium
CAGCCGTGTCGGTGGTGAAGTAGGGGTTCCCGGTGCCGCCCGCGAAGATGACGATGCGGCCCTTCTCGAGGTGGCGAATGGCGCGCCGACGGATGTAGGCTTCGGCGAGCGCTTCCATCGTGATGGCGGAAAGCACGCGCGTGTGGACGCCCTCGCGCTCCAGGGCGTTCTGCAAGGCCATGGCATTGATGACCGTGGCCAGCATGCCCATGTAATCCGCCGTGGCGCGGTCAAAGCCCTGCTCGGCCCAGGTGTTGCCGCGGAAAATGTTGCCGCCCCCGATCACGACGGCCACCTGCACGCCCAGCTCCACCACTTCCTTGAGCTCGAGCGCCACCGCGCGCGTCACCCCGGGGTCCAGGCCGTAGCCGCGCCGGCCCTGCAGGGCCTCGCCGCTTATCTTGAGCACGATGCGATGGTACTGCGATTTCTTCGGCTTCTTCACGGCGGGCCTTTCAACGGAGCTGGCTGCGCCTGTGGACACTCTGCTATCTCGCCTGCGTCTCACCCAGCTCAAAGCGCACGAAGCGGCGCACGACGATGTTCTCGCCGGTCTGGGTGACCGCCTCGGTCAACAAGTCTTTGACGCGCTTCTTGGGATCGCGAATGGTGGGCTGGTCCACCAGGCAGGACTCCGCGTAAAACTTCTCGAGCTTGCCTTCCAGGATTTTCTCCTGCACGGCTGCGGGCTTGCTCTGGACCTCCGCACGGTAAATGCTCTTTTCCTTCTCGAGGACTTCCAAGGGCACTTCCTCGCGGGACACATACTGGGGCCGGGTGGCGGCAACCTGCATGGCCAATTCCTTGCCGACGTTTTGAAAGGTCTCGGTGCGCGCCACGAAGTCGGTCTCGCAGTTCATCTCAACGAGCACGCCGATTCGGCCACCGAAGTGAATGTAGGAAGCCACCTGCCCCTCACGGGCCTCGCGAAGCGCCTTGCGTTGCGCGGACTGAGCGCCCTTCTTGCGAAGGATGTCGAGGGCGCGTTCCAAATCGCCCCCGCCCTCATCGAGCGCTTTTTTGCACTCCAGGACGCCCGCGCCGCTCATCTCGCGCAGCTTGCGAACGTCCTCCAAACCCGCGGCCACAGCTTTCACCCGCTCGCAGCCGGCCCGCCGGAATCGACGCCCCCGGCCAGCTTCTCAACCTCGTCTCCCGCGGCGCCCTCGACCGCTGGGACGTCCACCTCGCGGTACGTCGAGCGGCCCGACAGGACCGAATCGGCTATGACGGAGGTGATAAACCGGATGCTCCGGATGGCGTCGTCGTTGCCCGGGATGGGATACGTGATCCCCTCCGGGTTGGAGTTGGTGTCGATCAAAGCCACCACGGGAATCTTGAGCCGGATGGCCTCTCGGATCGCGATCTGCTCATTGTTGGGGTCCACCACGAAGACCGTGGCCGGCAGCCGGCTCATGTTGCGGATGCCGGCCAGGTTGCGCGTGAGCTTCTCCGCCTCCTTCTTAAGGGAAGCCACTTCCTTCTTGGTGTAAAACTGGATGGTGCCGTCCGACTCCATGCGCTCGATGGCGTGGAGGCGATTGATGCTCTTGCGAATGGTCTCGAAGTTCGTAAGCGTGCCGCCCAGCCAGCGCTCGTTGACGTGCGGCATTCCGCAGCGCTTGGCGGACTCCTCGACGAGCGGCTTGGCTTGCTTCTTGGTGCCGACAAAGAGCACGTCCCGACCCGAGGCCGCCACGCGGGCCACAAAGCGGCGGGCCTCCTCGAGCAGCTTGGCGGTTTGCTCCAAGTCAATGAGGTAAATACCGTTGCGCTGGCCAAAAATGTACTTCTTCATGCGCGGGTTCCACCGGCGCGTCTGATGGCCAAAATGGACCCCCGCCTCGAGTAATTGCTTGACCGTCACTGCTGCAAACTCCATGGGTGAGTTGAGAACGCTCCTGAGATGAAAAAGGCGGCTTTCAGAACCTCGCAGGCCGCCCCGCTTGTTTGTAACTAGCTGCCAATTAACAAATTAGGACGGTATTATATTCGAGACTCCCCCCTCGGCGCAACCTCTTTCTCAGCGTTTAGTGCGCCCCACGCATCCCATCGAGCAGCCTCCGGGCGACTCAGGGGGCCCCCACCTGATGCGTCAGGCATGGGGAACGGCCTACTGGAACTGAAGCTCGTAGAGCTTGCGGTAGATGCCGCCCGATTCGAGCAGGCTCGCATTGGTGCCCTGCTGAACGATCTCCCCCTGGTCCATCACCACAATCCGGGTAGCGTTCTGGACCGTGGACAGCCGGTGCGCGATGACGAATACCGTCCGCCCCACCATGAGGGTATCAATGGCATCCTGCACGTCCCGTTCGCTTTCGGTGTCCAGGTGCGAGGTGGCTTCGTCCAGAATCAGAATGGGCGGGTTCTTGAGCATGGCCCGTGCGATGGAAAGCCGCTGGCGCTGGCCCCCGGAGAGCTTGATCCCGCGCTCGCCGATCCACGTGTCGTAACCGCGGGGCAGATCGCTGATGAACTCGTGGGCCTGAGCGGCTTTAGCCGCCGAAATGATGGCCTCCAGACTCGCTTGGGGGTCGCCGTATGCAATGTTGTCGCGCACGGTGTCGTTGAAGAGGATCGTCTCCTGGGTCACGATGCCGATCAGCTCACGCAGCGAACGCAGCGACAGGCTACGGGACTCCCGCCCGTTGATGAGGACCTCGCCCTCAGTCGGGTCATAGAAGCGCGGGATTAAGCTCACGAGCGTCGTCTTGCCGGCGCCGCTGGCGCCCACCAGGGCGACGACTTCCCCCGCCTTCACCGCGAGGTCGATCCCCTTGAGCACCGGCGTCGCCGGCTCGTAGGCAAAGGAGACGCCCTTGAAATGCACTTCCTGAACGGGGCCACGGAACGGGGCGGCGTCGGGCGGGTCCACCACCTCGGGCACCTCGTCCAAGATCTCAAAGATGCGCCCGCCGCACGCCACGGCGCCTTGAATCGTGCTGTTCACCTTGCTGAGTTTCTTGAGCGGCTCATAAAAAATGAAGAGCGAGGCAATGAACGCCCCGAAGCGGTCCGGACTCAAGTGCTGCATGCCGAACCAGATTCCCAAGGCAACGCCGATCGCGCCCAGGATCTCCACGAGCGGCCTTTGAAGAACCGTGATGCGCAGCGCGTTTTTGAGTTCGGTGAAGCTCGCCTTGTTGACGCGCTCGAACTTCTCCACCTCGTGGGCCTCCATGTTGAACGCCTTGACGATGGAGATGCCCGTGAAGATCTCCTGAAGCATGGAGGTGATGTCCGCGAGGCGCTCCGAGATGCGCCGGTAGGTGGCGCGCAGCTTGCGGCCCAGGAACGTGATGGGAATGGTGACAAGAGGAAAAATGGCAATGGCCACGAGCGCCATTTTTCCGCCCCAGAAGAAGACGAACGGCAGGTTCAGGAGAATGACGAGCGGCTCTTTGACCAGATCCACCAAGATGTCGGTGATGGCGGCCTGGATGTTGCCCACGTCGCTGACGGTGCGGCTGATGAGATCGCCCGTGCGGCCCCGCGCGTAAAAGGCCATCGACAGCCGCGCCAGGTGCGCAAACAGCTCGTTGCGCAACTTCATGACCGCGCGCAACCCCACGTTCGCCATGAAGTAGTTCGACAAGTACTCGAAGATGCCTCGCGACGCGAACACGGCCACCACGATGAACGGCACCCAGTACACCGGAAAGCGCATCGGGTGCTGGAACGGCAGCTTGGGGATGTTGTCGACCACCACCTCCCCGCCGTGGTAAAAACCGTTCAGCACCACGTAGACGGTGCCTGAAACCAGGACGTTGGCGATGGAAAATAGGACGAGAAAGGCCACCGCCATGGCCAGCCGGCCCTTGAAGGGAAGAACGTAGGTTAGCAATCGCCGGTAGATGTGCATGTTATTTTATCGGACGCCGATTTGATCCTTCCGCTTGGTTGGGGGCGCATTCTACCACGCGGTTTGACAGCTCTCAAGGGATTTGCTACCATGCAGTTCTCTATAACCTCATCCACTCAAACTATTTAGCACTTATGAACGAGCTTCGCGTCGGAGTCATCGGGATCGGTCACCTGGGCAAGGAGCACGCCCGGGTTTACAAGGGCCTGCGAGACGTCCGCTTGGAGGCAGTGGCCGACATCGACCCCTCCAAGGCCGCCATCGCCCGCGCCCTCAAGGTCCCCTTCTACGAGGACTACCGCGAACTGGCCGGTCGCGTCGACGCCGTCAGTGTCGCGGTGCCCACCAGCGTTCACGCCCCGGTGGCGCAGTTCTTCCTCGAGGCGGGTTGCCACACGCTGGTCGAGAAACCCATGACGGACCGTCTCGAGGACGCCGATCGCCTGCTGCACGTGGCCCAATCCAACAAGCTGGTACTCCAGGTGGGCCACATCGAGCGCTACAACGCGGCCTGGATGGAGGTCGCCCAGCGCGTCACGCGACCCGGCTTCATCGAGGTCCACCGCCTGGGGCCTTTCACCCCCCGCATTCAGGACTGCGGCGTGGTGCTCGACCTCATGATCCACGATCTCGACATCCTCCTCTCGATCCTCAAGTCGCCGGTGGAAAGCTTTGAGGCGGTGGGCTTGAGCGTGGTCACCCCGCACGAAGACCTGGCCAACGTGCGCCTCAAGTTCGCCGACGGCTGCATTGTGAACCTCACGGCCTCGCGCCTCACCCCCGAGCGGCAGCGCAAGATCCGCATCTTCCAGGAAAACGCCTACATCTCCGTGGACTACGGCGCCGCGCAGGCCCGCATTTTCACCAAGGAAGGCTCCTCCATCACGCACCGCGAAATCCGCATCGAGGAGCGTGACGAGCCCTTGAAACGCGAGCTTTCGGCCTTTGTCGAAGCGGCCCGCGCCGGCGGCCCCCGGCTCGACTGGCCCGCCCGCGAGGCGCTCGCTCTCGCCCTCTCGATCGAGCGCGAC
>CAZPNG010000108.1:0-6379 GCA_964587845.1 uncultured bacterium
GAGCATCGGCGGTGGGTCGCGCGGCACTCCTCGGGATCCTGCCGGAGGCGATCCCAAATCGCCCTACCATGGCGGGCCGAGCATCGGAATTAGGTCGCCCGGCGCACCTTCTCGACCGCCGTTGGGATCGATCTATCACGCGAGCGCCGCGAGTCGTCCTCCTACGGACAGCCGGCTCGTGTCCCGCAGGGGGCGCCCGAGAGGCCCCAACGCAGCGCGTCTCATGGCCGCGATGCTCCCCGCCGTGATTTCCCCGTCCAACGACGAGTAGCATCCCCAAAACAAAAAGCCCCCGGTTGCCCAGGGGCTTTCAGTGGAACGCGATCAAACAGGCCGGATTATTTAACGGAGGTGTCTGTCCCCGGTGAAGCTGATGCGGCTGCTAGAGGCGGCGCTCCGGGTCCGCCGCTGTGAAGCGGGCAGGGCCAGTCGGCCGGCGGCGCGCCGTGATAGCCGGGAATGAGCGCTCCCCCCACGTCGATCACGCCTCGGACTGCACGGTCGATGGCGTAATAGGCGCCTTCAAACAAGCCGATGAACGTGCCTACAATCGGCGTGTTGTCTTTTGTGCGCTCGATCGCGTGGTCGAAGATCTCATACCAGCTCAAGCCGATGTTGGCGGCCCCGCGCAGAAGCATGCCGGGAACCTTCACGGGGTAGTCGTCCGAATCCGCATACTTGCACACCGGGCACTCGCCGGCGAGCGCGGGAACGGCGAAAAGAGCGACGATACCCAAAGCAAAAAGCATCCTTTTAGCCATGCGAAACCCTCCCTTGGCGTTCAGGAGTAGTATCGGTATTCGCGCCAAAAGCTTTACCCTCTTACCGCATCGGGACCGGGTTCCTACTCCCCACGCCCATGGGACCCGGTCCCTACAACCGAGGTATAATACGCCCGTGCCCGGCCGCGTGCTTTCAATCACCTACTTCCTTTACTTCAGCGCGCTGGGGGTCTACCTGCCCTATTTCTTCCTGTACTGCCACGACCTCGGCTTCTCGCCCGTGCAAATCGGGATTCTGGCCGGGGTTCCGGCCCTGTTGGAAATCGCCAGCCCCCCGGTCTGGGGCTGGCTGGCCGATCGCACGGGATCACGCAGGCGCTTGCTGCAACTGGCCGCCCTCGGCGCCTTTCTCGCCTGGACGCCGTTCTTCGCGCTGAAGGCCTTCATGCCCATGGTCCTCGCCCTGAGCGTCTACGCCATCTTCCGCACGCCCATCATTCCCCTCACCGAGGCCACCACCTGGGAACACGTGGAGGACGGCGCGGCCTACGGGAAAATCCGGGTCTGGGGCTCGGTGGGATTTATCATCTCAAGCCTCGTCATGGGAAAGCTGCTCGACCAGGGCTCCTTTGCCTGGATGCTAGGCGGCATCTGGGCACTGCTGGCCGCGCTCGCTTGGACCCTCAGGAGGGTCGAGCCGGCGGCGCACCCCCGAACGTCGCCCGCAGCCGGCGCGGGGCCGTCGATCCTGGGAGCCAACGCGATCTTCTTCGCTTCGGTCTGCCTGGCGCAGATCGCGCACGGCGGCTATTACAGTTTCTTCTCGATTCATTTGAACTCGCTGGGCACCTCGCGCACTCAGGTGGGCCTCGCCTGGGCCATCGGCGTCATCGCAGAAGTGGCCGTGATGCTGGCCTACGGCCGGCTTTTCAGGCGCCTGGCGAGCGAGCGCATGATCCAACTTTCCCTGGCGGCCAGCGTCATCCGATGGCTCTTCCTGGCTTTTGTCACGCCCTACGCCGCCGTGGCGGTCTCGCAGGTGCTGCACGCGTTCTCCTTCGCCACCCTGCACATCAGTAGTCTCGCCTATCTGCACCGGCGGGTCCCGGCGGGCGGGCGCGCCCTGGCGCAGGCGCTCTACAGCACGTTCTCCTTCGGGATCGGAAGCGCGGCGGGACGGTTCGGCTCCGGATGGCTCTTCGCGACGTGGGGCGGGCAGGGACTCTTCGCCGTTTGCGCGCTGATCTCGACCGCAGCGCTGATTCTCAGCTTCCGCTTAAAGGCGCAGCCGTTGCAGCAGAAAGGGCGCGTCCAGGAGTAGAATGGTGATCACGTTGACGAGGGACGCCGCGATCGAGAGCCCGATCGTCTCCAACTTGCCGAGGCCCAAGACACGCTTGGAGAGCATAAACAGGATCAAGACGTAAGCCACGAATCCGGCCGAGATCAGGACCGCCGCCGGCGCCAAGCTCGCGGGGAGGTTCTGCAAGTTGGGCTTCAAGACAGGAGCGACCTTCAGCAAGAGCGCCGCAAGTCCCGCCAAAAGCAGCGGGACTGCCAAAGACATGAGCGCCTGATACGCCACGGCGCGCCAGTAACCGGCGGGTTTCCCCCTCAAGCGCACGAAGAGTTTCGTGAACAACCCCCCGTAGAGAGCAGTCCACACGAAGATCACGCCGGTCAGGCAAATCTGGCGGGGCGCGGACAGCGCCTTGCTCTCGCCCGCCGGGTCCGGCTGCGGAATCAGGCAGCAAAGCTTGTAGGCCCAGGTGAATCCCACCGGCGCGTCAGGTCCTGCCGGGCGGGCGCCGGCAGCTTGGCCGCGCCGCGCCGGGACTTTGATCACGTCGTCGGGCGTGTCCTCGATGCGCATGATCTCTGCCTTGGGAAACACGACCCGCCCGCCTTCAACCTCAATCACGACGTCCGTGTCCGTCTGCTCGGTCACCGTCCCCACAAGCGTCTGCCCGTTCCTGAAGTAAATGATGTCGGCGCGCGCCGTGCCGGCAGCCCCGGCGATGGCCGCCATCAGGACAAGGCCGGCAAGCCGGGTCTTCATCAATAAATCTCCGGGCGGGGAAGTTTGTAGCGGGCGGCTAGCGCGAGGATCTCGTCTTTCGCGGAGTCCGAGCTGTGGCCCGAGGAGACCGCGTCAAACAGCGAGCGGAAGCGATCGACGATCTGCTGGCGCAACATGGGATTGTTATAACAGGACGCGCAGACGGCCACCTTGCCGCGGCTTCCAAACGTCGTCACTTCGAGTGCCTTGTCGCTTGCGCAAAAAGGGCACTTCAAAACTTAGGTGCTCTCGTCCCAATGGCCGACGGCGAGCAAGCCCAGAACACCCAGGCCCGCGATGGAAAGCGGCGCCAGAACTGGCGGAACGCGTAGCGCCGACACCCAGGCGCTGAAGGACATGCCGTCGCGCAGGACGTCGAAGAAGCCCGCCCGGCCATGCAGCACGAAGCCCGTGAGTCCCAGGAGCACGGCCGCGACCGAGACCACCCGGAACGCGGTGCGCAACGAGGGCCCCGGCGAGAAGAGCGCCAGGAGCGTAACGAGCAACACCACCGGAAGCACGGCCAGCGGCAGCCACTGCCAGAGGATGAGCAGGCCCGAATCGTAATGCGCGAGTGAGACGTCGATCAGCAGAAGAAACTGGCCCGCGGCCAGCACCCACATGACTTTGCGAAACAGAGACGGTTTATCGCGCATATCTTTCCCCTTCCCCGACGGGTTCACCCAAGATGTCCCGGACACAGCGGTGGATCACGTTGAAGTTTCGCTCGGTCAAGACCGGCGCGGCCCCGGCCGTCACACGATCGGAATCGAGCTCGACCCATGACTTGCAGCCGCGGTAGGATTCCAGCTCAGGCACGACCATCGGCTCCGCCAGTTTGAAGATTCTTGCGAGAATCACAAATAGACCGGGCTCCCCGCCCCATGCGAAGCGGCTCTCGACACACGCGGGGGACCAGAAATGAAAGGGCGCGAGCTTGGCAAGGGCCGCGCGATCCCGCACCCAGTAGGCCTCGCTCATCACCGCGTATCCCGGCAGCACGGCCGACCCGGCCTGCGGAGCGGGCCGAAGAGCGGCGAGCGAGGCCCGGCCTTCGGGCACGAGGTCGGTGTCGCTTTGATGAGACCAAGTCGGATACAGGAAAAACTCCGAGTGCTCGGGCCGAAAGTGGCCGCGGTTTTCCTGGATGCCCCCCTTGCGAACGAAAATCGATTGTTTGCCCGAGAGCAGGGCCTCGCAAATCACGGCCCACTCTTTGAAGGCGATGCGGCTGGACTGCCTCATGGCGAGGGGGAGCGGTGCAACTCGTTTGATCTCAACAGGTTTGAGAGCCGCAGGCACGAGGGTAGGGTACACCGGCCGGCGCGGCCTTGTCAATCACGCGCAGCCCCCCTATAATCCACCCTCATGGATGAGCAGGCCAGGAAAACCGCGCTGCGCATGATTTCGACGGGCCTCTATGTCCTCACCTGCCGCCTGAATGACGAGGTGTCGGGCTCCACGGTGAGCTGGGTCGCGCAGGCGTCCTTCCAGCCGCCGCTCGTCATGATGGGCATCCGCCAGGACAGCCACTCCCACGAACTTCTCAAGAAGAACGCTGCGATCGCCCTGCATTTCCTCAACAAGCAACAGAAGGACGTGGCCGAGCGGTTTTTCAAGCCCGCCAAGATCGAGAACGGCCGATTAAACGGAATGGCTTTCGAGATCAAGCCCTCGGGAGCTCTGGTGCTCACCGAAACGCCGGCCCACGTGGAAGTCAAGGTCGCGGGACGCCTTGAGCTGGGGGATCACACGGTCTTTGTCGTGGAAGTGACGGACGCCCAGGTGCGCGACAAGGCGCCCGCGCTGGCCATGTCCGACACGCCCTGGCATTACGGCGGTTGATCCGTCAGGACGATTTACCAGCGTAGCGCGTCCGGTCCTCGACTCCCGCCTCTCTGAATCCCCGCTTTCGCTCCGCGCATTTGTTGCAGCGCCCGCAGTGTAAACCGCGGCGCGGCGCCAGGCAGGACCAGGTGAACTCCAGGGGTAGGCCGCGGCCGAGCCGGATCACCTCATTCTTGGTCAGCGAGCGCAGGGGCGCCCGGACGCGCAGAGGAACGCCAAAGGCCAGCCGCGCGGCCCGCTCGAAGGAGGCAAAAAAGGACGGGGTGGCGTCCGGAAAGGGGTTGCCTGAGAGAACGCCGAGCGCCAGAGTGCGTGCGCCGCGGCGGGCAGCCACGAGCGCGGCGCCTGAAAGCAGAAACAGGTTTCGGCCGGGCAGATAGACCGCGCGATCGCGCGAGCGCGCGGTGGGCACGCGCCGGAGCGTCACGCTCCAGTGCCCGCGGCCGTATCCCACCGCAACGGGCATCACGACTTCCTCAACCGGCGCGACACGCGCCAAGCGCGCCGCCGTCAGGAACCGAACGAGCGCCGCGCGCTCGCGCGCCTCCCAGGCATGGCCCGAGCGCACGTAGACGGGAACCACCCGCCGTGCCTGCCGGGCCAGGCGGGCGAGCAAGACCGCGCTTTCAATTCCCCCGCTGGCAAGAACAATGATCTCGTTCATTTTGAGTGGTAAAAACCGTGGTATTATACGCGCCTATGGACCCGGCCGGGAAGGTTTGTCTCGTCACCGGAAGCGCCAAACGCGTGGGAAAAGCGATCGCGCTGGCCCTGGCTGAGCGCGGCGCCTCGCTTGCCGTGCATTACCGCGCCTCCAAGCGCGAGGCCGAGGCAGCTGCCGCCGCCATCCGGCGCTCCGGAGCTCACGCGCGCACCTTCCAGGCCGACCTGGCCCGCGCGGCCGACTGCAAGCGCCTGGTGCGTGAGGTGCTGCGCGCCTTCGGCGTGATCGACGTGCTCGTGAACAACGCGTCGGTGTTTTTTAAGACCCCGTATGCCGCACTCGATGAAAAGGCCTGGAACGAGACCCTGGATGCCAACCTGCGCGCGCCCTTCCTGCTTTGCAAATACGCGGGCGACGCCATGCTGCGTCAAAAAGGCGGCGCAATCGTCAACATCGCCGACTGGGCGGGCCTGCGCCCCTACCGCGACTACCTGCCCTACTGCGTTTCCAAGGGCGGGCTCATCACGATGACGAAAGCGTTCGCCCGGGAGCTCGCGCCGCACGTGCGCGTCAACGCCGTGTGCCCGGGGCCCGTGATGTTTCCCGAAAACTTCTCCGAAGCCGAGCGGCGGGAGGCCCTGGCCAGGGTTCCCCTCAAGCGCGCAGGGTCTCCTGAAGACGTGGCGAGCGCCGTGCTTTATTTCATTGAGAGTGAGTTCGCGACAGGCGCCGTGCTGCCGGTGGACGGAGGGAGGTCGGTGGCGTGACGTACCGGGTGATGAAAACGATCTCCTTTTGCTACGGCCACCGGCTCATGGATTACGACGGGATGTGTTCTCACCCGCACGGCCACAACGGCCGGGTGGACATCGAGCTGGCGGCCGGCAAGCTCGACCGGATCGGCATGGTGCGGGATTTCACAGAGATCCATGACACCGTGAAGACCTGGATCGACAAGACGCTCGACCACCGCATGATCCTGCGCCGGGACGACCCTCTCATCCCTTACTTGAAAAAGCTCGGCGAGCCCTACTTCACGCTCGATCAAAACCCCACGGCCGAGGCGCTGGCGAAGCTCGTGTTCGA
>CAZPNG010000109.1:0-2996 GCA_964587845.1 uncultured bacterium
CCGGAAGTTCACGGCGGAGGGCCGATTTCAGGTCTCCCGCCAGCGTCTCCGTGCGGCGGCCCCAAAGCTGCAGCCCGGCCTGGTCAAGAGGGTCCGCCATGTAAGCCGCAATCGGCCGCGCGAGCACAGCGGCCTCAAAGAGGTTGAGAGTCTCCGTCTTGGCGTCGGAGGGCCCCCTCTCGATGCCGCTCCAGTCGAACTCGGCATCGGGCACGTCGTCGAGATCAAGCGAGTCCACGCGCCTCCACTGTTTTCGGGTCCAGTGCTGCTGATAAACCCCGAGCCGTGTGAGATCCGAGGAGAGCCGAAACGCTACCAGACGCCGCTCTCTGTGCGGCAATCTCTGCAGAAAGCCCAGGTCGGTCACATATCCTTTCTCGAGAGCATCGGGATCCTGGGCGCGTTTCAACTGGGAAACAATCTGGGCCAGGACCGCTGGGTTCGAGAGAACCTGGTAGGCTGCCTCCTCGGTGCGCCGCGTGCGCTCATCCACCCGAACGCGGCCCGCCGAGCTGCGGCCGGCGGCTGCGCGCTCGCCTCCCCCTTGAAGCTTGAGACGGCGGAAGACCTCGAAGATCTCGCCGTAGCCGCGCCGGGTTCGGATGGCTGCTTCGATCAAGTCGCGGCCGGCATCTTCGCCTCGCGCTGCCATGATGCGATGCAAGGCCCCAGCGAAGAAACTACCGGCCCGGTAACGTTCCAAAATGCCCGCGTAGAAGGACCGCCGGAAAGCGTTTTCAAAGTCCTCCTCGCTCAGACTCCCATCGAGATAGCGGCCCACAAGGTCCTGGCCCGCTTTCCAAGACTTCGATAGCCCCTCAAAGGGAATTTCTTCATCGTAGCGCGCGTCGCCGACGAAGCCGGCGACCCACAGTTGGATGGCAAGCGCCAGGTTTTTCCAGAACCGTCCTTTGGCGCGGCGCACCAGCAAATGAGCAGACTCGTGGACGCTTGACTCAAAGACGGCCTCCCGACTCCGGCTGAGGTCGACCGCGATCTCCTTCGTGAATGGCATCGAGAGCCAATTCACAAGTCCCGCAGCCCAACGGACCCGGCGCCACAAGACCACAGAAACAAGGACCAAATTCGGGGGCCCAATCAGCTCGTCGAACTTTAGGGGAACGCCCAGCGAGAGCTTCACGATCGTGACGATGAGCCCGACGAAGGACAGGACGCCCAGGATGACAAGCAACACCCGAAGCCGCTTCAGGACGGGCTGTAAATCGGCCACGCGAACCCCTCGGAGCAACACCCTCGCTCTGGCAATGATCTCGGAAGGATCGCCCGACTCATCCGTCCCCACGTTGGAGCGCGCCACCCAAACGGCCGTGCGCGCCACGCCTTCAATCACCGCTTGCCGCGTCTCCTGCCACGCTTCTTCAGAGAGATACCTCGGCTTCTTGGGAAGCCCCCGCTCCACATCGGCAACCAACGCTTCCCACAGCGCGGGCTCGGCCGTGCTGCGCGCGGCAGCGTTGCGCGCCTGGGAGGGCGTCTCGCCGGTCGGGGTGAGCCGCTCGAGCGAACTCACGTGGCGACGCCTGTCTTGCGAGATGCGCACGCGCAGTTGTAGGTGTTTGGTAAGTTGGACCAAAATGAAAACGGGGCGGCCGTTCTCCGCGATCAAGCGGTGCGGCTTGCCGGCGATCGAGTATCCCTGATAGGACCGCGCCAGATGAATATGGCGTGGATTCTTGGCGCCCGGCGATCGGGTGAGAACACCCTTCAGCGATGCCACAAAAGACCGCACAGGCCCCAGGTCGACCTCCACCCGGCCCGTGGCGAGCGCGCGGGGGACCTCGAGGGGAAGCTCGCCCATCGTCACCGTGTGCGCGCCGGCCCAAGGGCCGCGGCGCCGGAGTTTGAGGACGCCCCCGTTGCGCGCCCGCTCGCTCTGGAGCCAGCGGATGGGGAAAAGTATTTTTCTGCCCCCATGCGTTTCAACCCAGTCCAAGCGCAGCGGGGTTCCCGGTTCCAGCCCGCGCAATCGGACACGGACCTCGGCGTGGGTCAACCGGCCGGACACATAGTGAAGGGCGATGGGGTAGCGGTGAAGCGCTCTCGGAATCCAGCGGTTGTCAAAAAGGCCGGAGTCTCCCAACGCACGGTCGGCCATCACCGCCCCATACAATGAGCGCGGAAGTTCCAGGACGCCGCGCGGGAACGTTTTGAAGAACTCGTAGAGCTGTCTCATCGAGTCTCTCGGCACAGAGAAGCTCCGGGAACTGGGTTGGGGATCGCCGAGGACGAAATGTTTCTCTTCGGCACGCAGGTGCACGAAGCCCTGGGCTTCAAATTGGAGGGTCAGGCGGTGCAGGATGTCGCTTCGCCGGACCTCCCGCGCTCGGGCTTGGCGCTGGCGGTACACGGTGCCCATTTTGCCGGTCTGCACGAGGCGCGCCGAGCGCTCCACGCGAAAGTCACTCAGCTCGACTTCGCCCGCCTCAAGCGATCCATCAGCACGGTAAACTGCCGGGAGAAGGACCCGCTCCAACCGGCTGCGGCCGTCGAATGTGGCTTGCGCCGGGCGGCCGATCAAACTCTCATCTGCAAGGTCCACCCTCAGGCGCTTGCCGGGCTGGGTGACCAAAACCACATAGCCGCCGTGACCGCCCGCGATCTGAACCCGAGAGCCCGCGAGCACAAATCGGCCGCGCGTGGGAAGGTGCGCCACCCGCTCTTCGCGCCCGTTGGGATGAACCCTGAAATAATTCGTGCCGCCCGCCATGCCACCCCCGCGGGCCCTGTAGGTGGGAAGCTGCCGGCCCGCCGAGCTGCGGGCTGCAGCGGCGCGATGGCCTGCCGGAAGGTCGGGCTCGCCGGCGAGCCGGTACGCGCCCGGGCCCGCGAAGAGGCGAACGTTGCCCAGCTGCACGGGCTCATACTCGCTGTCCGGAGAAATGCCCTCCAGGCCTTCCTCGATCCGCTCAAGGCGGGCCAGGAGTTCGTCCATCTGCTTCGCCTGCGACGAAGGCTCTCCCGCACCCCAGACGAGA
>CAZPNG010000110.1:0-8191 GCA_964587845.1 uncultured bacterium
GGCGCCCTTTCAGGACTGAAAGGGAGGGGTTCTCCTCGGATCGCGTGTTTGCTCCGCCCGACCCCTAAAAGTACGGACTCTTCTCGCCCTCTTTCATGATGGGCGAGAAATATTTCGTGATCACCTTTTTCGTGACACGGCGCAGCTCGGCCGCCGGGATCACGGTCAGAAGCTTCCAGCCGAGGTCCAGGGTTTCCTCGATCGAGCGGTCGCGGGCGCCCTGGCCGATCATGTCTTTCTCAAAGGCTTCCGCGAACTTCAGGTAACGGCGGTCGAGGTCGGTCAGGGAGTCTTCTCCCACGATGGCCACGAGCTTGCGAATGTCGCGGCCCTGGGCGTAGCAGGCGTAAAGTTGGTTCGACAGCTCCCGGTGGTCCTCGCGAGTTTTGCCCGCGCCGATGCCATTGTTCATCAAACGCGAGAGGCTCGGCAGAATGTCGATCGGCGGAAAAATCCCCGAGCGGTGGAGCTGGCGCGACAGCACGATCTGGCCCTCGGTGATGTAGCCCGTGAGGTCGGCGATCGGGTGCGTGATGTCGTCATCCGGCATCGTGAGGATGGGGATCTGGGTCACGGAGCCCTTGCGGTCCTTGATGCGCCCGGCGCGCTCGTAGAGGGTGGCGAGGTCGGTATACATGTAGCCCGGGTAGCCGCGCCGGCCGGGGATTTCCTCGCGCGCCGTGCCGATCTCGCGAAGGGCCTCGCAGTAGTTGGTCATGTCGGTGAGGATGACGAGCACCTGGTAGTCGTGCTCATAGGCCAGGTACTCCGCCACCGTGAGCGCCGTGCGGGGGGTGAGCAAGCGCTCGATCGTGGGGTCGTTGGCGAGGTTCAGAAATGTCACGCAATTGGCCTTGGCGCCCGTTTCCTCGAAACTGTCGAGGAAGAAGGTGGCTTCCCGCTGGGTGATTCCCATGGCGCCGAAGACAATCACGAAGGATTCGGCCTCGCCGCGCACCTTGGCTTGCGCCAGGATCTGCGCCGCGATTTCATTGGCCGGAAGCCCGGAGCCGGAGAAGATGGGCAACTTCTGCCCACGCACCAGCGTGTTGAAGCCGTCGATTGAGGAAATGCCCGTCTGGATGAAATCCGCGGGCTTGTCGCGCCGCACCGGGTTGATGGGCGAGCCGATGATCGGCAGGCGCTTGTCGGGCACGATGTCCGGCTGGCCGTCGATCGGCTTGGCCGCGCCGTTGAAGATGCGGCCGATCATGTCCCTGGAGACGCCGATCTTGGCGACTTCCTCGCGCAACCTCACCGCCGTGTTCTTGACGTCCAGGCCCGTGGTTTGCTCCAGCACCTGCACGACGGCGTGCTCCTTGGAAACTTCCAGCACCTGGCCCGAGCGCACCTCACCTGTTGGCATGAGGATGTCGAGGATGGCGCCGTAGCTGTAGCGCTCGCCGCCCTCGATGAAAAGCAGGGGGCCTGAAATGTAGGTGACCGACTTGCGTTCTTCGGTGACGAGACTCACTTCGCGCCTCCTTTCGCAACGGCCGGTGCACCGGCCCGGGCGGGCTCGCCCTTGCGCTCGCGCGCTTTCTTGCGCAGTGCCTCGAAGGCCTTCTTCAACTCCTCGCGCAGCGCGTTGACCTGCGCCTCGATGTCGTCATTGGAAACTTCCTTGAGGCGGTCGATCGTCTCGCGCACCGGCAACTCAATCACGTCCTGGATGGCGGCGCCCTCCGAAAGGGTGCGATGCCCCTCTTCGTAGTAGGCGAGGATCATTTCCAGCATGAGGTGCATCTTGCGAAGCGAGCACGAGGCGTCGACGGGCGAGAACGCGCTTTGTTGCAGGAAGTCCTCGCGAATCATGCGGCCGAACTCGAGGATCATGCGCTCGGTGTCCTGCAGGGCGTCGGGACCCACCAGCTGAACGATTTCCTGCAGCTGGGCGTCCTTGCCGATCAGGTTGAACATGCGCTCGCGCTGCTGGGTCCAGTCGGGCGAAACGTTGTCCTCGAAGTACTTGCGCAGCAGGCCGTAGTAAAGCGTGTAGCTGCGGTTCCAGTTGACGGACGGGAAGTGGCGGCGGTAAGCCAGGCTCGCATCGAGCGCCCAGAAGCCCCCCACGATGCGCTGCGAGCTTTGCGTCACGGGCTCCGAGAAGTCGCCGCCCGGAGGGGAGACCGCGCCCACGACTGTGACCGAGCCGGTGCGCTCGGGCGATCCCAGGCTCACGCAGCGGCCGGAGCGCTCGTAGAAATTGGCCAGGCGCGTGGAAAGGTAGGTCGGATAACCCTCTTCTCCGGGCATCTCCTCCAGGCGCGAGGAGATTTCGCGCAACGCCTCGGCCCAGCGCGAGGTCGAGTCGGCCATGAGCGCCACGCTATAGCCCTGGTCTCGGTAGTACTCGGCCAGGGTGATGCCGGTGTAGACCGACGCCTCGCGCGCGGCCACCGGCATGTTGGAGGTGTTCACGACCAGGACGGTGCGGTCCATGAGCGGGCCGCCGGTCTTGGGGTCCTCGAGATGGGGGAACTCGGCGAGCACATCCGTCATTTCGTTGCCGCGCTCGCCGCAGCCGATGTAGACGATCACGTCCGCGGCCGCGTACTTGGCGAGCGTCTGCTCGGCCACCGTTTTGCCCGCGCCGAATGGCCCGGGAATCGAGGCGTTGCCGCCCACGGCGATGGGGAAGAGACAATCAAAGATGCGCTGCCCCGTGATGAAGGGCTCTTTGGGCTCGAGCTTGCGGGTGTAAGGGCGGCCGATCTTGACCGGCCAGCGGTGCATGAGCTTGAGCTCGGTGCCGTCCTCCAGCACGCAGACCGTGTCTGTCACCGTGAAGGAGCCGGCCTTCACGTCGGTCACGCGCACCTTCTTGCGCACGTCGGGAGGCACGAGAATGCGGTGCTCGATATTTTTCTCGGGCACGGTGCCGATCACGTCTCCCGCGCTCACCAGGTCGCCGGCCTTGACGCGCGGAGTAAAGGGCCACTTGTGCTTGCGGTCAAGCGCGTCGGCGCGCACGCCGCGCGCGATGAAATCACCGCTTGCCTTCGCAATGTTCTCGAGAGGCCGCTGGATGCCGTCGTAGACCATACCGAGAATGCCCGGCCCCAGGTCAACCGTGAGGGGAACGCCCTCGCTCACCACGGGCTCGCCCAGGTACAGGCCGGAGGTGTCTTCGTAGACCTGGATGAACGCCGTGTCGCCGTCCAGGCGGATGATCTCGCCGATCAGCCCCGCTTTTCCCACGCGCACGAGGTCGAGCATGCGCGCGCCGCACATGCCGTCGGCAATGACCGCCGGCCCTGAAATCTTGATGATTTTGCCTTGGATTTCCATTGCAGCGCTCCTAGGTGCTCTATACCTTGATTTGGTAGCCGATGACGCGCCGGACCAAGTCCTGAACGTATTGCTCCGGCGAAAGTTTTTCGCTTCCGATCTGCATGGGCACCGGGACGCAAAGCGGTTTTTCCCGGGCCTCCAGTTCCTTGATGAACCGTTCTGAATAAGCCATGTAGTGGTCCTGGGGCACGACCACGAGCTCAAAGCCCGAAACGGCGGGGCTTCGCAGCAGCCGCTCGGACTCATCTGGGCTCGCGGCTTCCCGCACCTCGAGGCCCGCGAGGCGAAAGCCGTGCGCAAAGTCACTCGGCGAAACAATCAAGACGTTAGACATAGGCCAGTTCCTGTTCCAGCTCTTCGCGCTTGAAGCCGAATCGCTTTCCCTTGAGGATGATGCGCAGGTTGATCGCTTCCCGGACCTTGCGGGCGATGTACGCGATGGCAACGCCGATGGACAAAGGATTTTCGCGTGCGGAACGCACGCCTTCGAGTTCGAAGAGGCGCTCCACCGCCGCCTCAATCTGCGCAGCCGTGGGGGCTGTGTTCCCGAGCGACCTCACCGCAGGCGCCAGGTAGGTGGAACGCAGTTTTTCCACGCGCTCCTCCTGCGTGCGCGATGTCACGAGATCGCGCAATCGCTCCGCGCCCAGCCGCCCGCCCTGGAGGAAATAAGCCCGGGCGCGATCGGCCTCCTGCGTTTCGGCCAACTTGAAGACCGTGCGAACGTTTTTCTGGTCGATCTCAATCGCCAGCATATGGCGCACGCGTTCGGTATTCTCATCCGCGCCCCCCGGAAGGGAGGCCTCCACGGTGCGGCCGTATGCGCTATCGAGCAGGAAGTCCGCGGCCAGCGGGCCTTCGCCGGCGAGCGTCTTCTCGTACTGGGCGACGCCCGAGCGAAACGGCGCGCGCCAGGTGAGGAGGAGGTTCACGGCCTCGCGCAGAGTGCGCGTTTTCGCCAGTTCCTCAAGCTCCACCGGGGAGTGTTCTCCGGCACTGATGAGCGCATCGCGCAGGGCTTGCTCCCCCGAGCCCGCGCGCTTGGCGCGCAAGAGCGTCTTGATGTTGTGCAGGTCCCAGCGCAGGAAGAGAAGGTCGATCAAACCGCGCGGCTCTCCGCCCTCCAAGCCGGCTCCGGGCAGGGCCCCAATGCCAGCCCATCGGCGAAGCGTGCGAAACTGGCGGTGCAGGTTGCGCGACACGGCGCGCTCGAGTTCTTCACCCGGGAATTCACTCACCTCCGTGCGGTAAGGCGTGGCCAGGAAGAACTGGCGCATCTCGGCGGCGTTCGGGCGCGCCAGGAGGTCCTGGTACTGTTCTTTCGCGAAGAGGTCCTTACTGAGGCTCCGGAGGCGGGCGTTCAAGTAATTGTAGTCGCTCATGGCGTCCCCAGCGCGGCGGCCACCTGGCTCAGGATGTCGTGGCGGGCGCGCTCCAGGCGGGCCTCGAAGGTGTTCACGAGATGCACTTCGCCCGAGCCCAAGCGCGCTTCCACACCGCCGATCATCTTGCCGTGCGGATCGACTTGCGCGGCCAGCCCCTCGCGGCGCACCCACGCGCGGACGAGGTCGTTGTCCTCCTCGCGCGTCACAAAGGTCAGGGTCTTGCCCTTCTCCTGCGTTCCCAGCGCGTCAGTGATCTCGCGGCACAGCGTCTCCAGGGTCTGAGGATACGCCTTCGAGCGGGCGAAGGCTTCGAGGCCTTCCTTGACTTTCTGGAAGGTCTTGGCGAGGAGTGCATCTTTGACGCGGGCGAGTTCCCGGCGCTCTTCGAGCGCCAGCTCGCTTGCGAGCTTGTTTTTGAGCTTCGAGAGCCTGGACTCGAGAGCCAGGCGCGCCTCCGATTGCCGCCTGCGGATGTGCGCCTCGGCGCCCTCCAGCGTCTTGTTGAGCTCCAGCTCGGCCGCATCGAGGATTTCGCGCTCCTTGGCGAGCGCCTCTTTCTCGATCAGGGAGAAAATCTTGTCTTCGGCCACGTCAGCCCAGGATGATGACGCCGATCACGAAGCCGAGAATCACGATGGTCTCCGGAATGGCCACCAAGAGAATGACCGATCCCAGCAGTTTCGGGTTCTCCGCCAACGCTCCCACGCCCGCCGCGCCGATGCGCGACTGCGCGAAGCCGGTGCCGAACCCAGCCAAGCCGATGGCGAGCCCGGCGCCCAGGCCCAAAAGCCCGCGGCCGGTCGACGCTTCCGTCTTGGCGGCGTCAGCGCCATGCACTTGCGCGAGCGCGAGCGGCAGGGACACGGCCAGGACCAGCATGAGCACCGCCGCCAGGCCCCACATCCATTTGCGAATCGTCATGGCAAGACCTCCTTGATTTTGCCGTTAGGCACTCTTCCGAAAAGGCTCATAAGCCCGCCCTCCGGGTTGATAGAACTTGGTGAAGAACTCTACGTAGTGCAATCGAAGCGACTGCACGGTGGGGTCGAAGATTCCAAGGACCATGTTGATGGCGTGCAGGAGCACCGCTACAGACAGACCTGCAAAGCCGCCTAGGCTCGAGCCCAGGTCGTTGGCGACCTTGGCGAGCGAAACCGATGCGATGCCGATGGCCATCAAACGGGCGTAAGACATGATGTTGCTGATGAGGGAAAAGACCTCGATCAACATGAGGGGTCCCGCGCCCACGAGGATCAGCACGACCGCCAGGCCGATCGCTCCCAGGCCTGTCCACAGGACCTGGGCGGGCGGGAAGCTCGACACCACCGGCAGGGTTGTGCCGCGCGACGCCACCAGGCCCAGCACGGCGCTGATGGAGCCGAGCGTGAAGACAAGGAAGCCGAGCTTTTCCAGCACGTGCCGGAAGTGGCCGTGCCGCCAGGCCAGGAAAATGCCTATGAGGAGCCCGAGAAGAATATGGAAGATGCCGATGACGATGGAGAGGATCAGGTACTCGGTCATGATGAAGAGTCGGTCAGCCCACAAGGGCTTGAGCCAGCCGTGCGCCAGCGTGCCGAAGACCTCGCCGAACACGAACCCAAAAAAAATGGAAGAGATGCCGCAGATCACGCCAAGCGTAGCCACGTGCTTCGCAGTCACGGAGGTCTTCCATTTTGCGCGCGCCCACAAGCTGAGGCCCAGCAGGATGGCGCCGTAGCCGATGTCGCCCAGGATGATGCCGAAGAAAACCGGGAAAAAGATGGCAATCAGGAACGTGGCATCCATGGAGCCATAGACCGGGGGCGGAAAGACTTTCACAAGCAGCTCGAAGGGTTTCAGCCAGGCGGGGTTCTTGAGTTCAACAGGGACCTCTTCTTCCGCGCCCCATTCGTCGTGGCCCAGTTCGCGCACGCTCACAGAGCTGGGAAACTTATCCACGAGCGCTTTCGACACCGCGGGAAACCGCTCGGCGGGAGTCCAGGCCGTCAGATAAAAGGTGTAGCGCGTTTCGATCAGGTTCGAGAGCACGCGGAACCGGTCCAAATGTTCCGAAACCGTGGCCGCCACTTGTGCGAGCCAGGGGGCCTCCGTCCGGGCGTAGGCCGTCCACTCGGACCGGGCTCGCTCAAGGGCCCGGGGGAACTCGGCGAGGCGGCGGTCAAGTTCCGCCAAGCTTTGCCCAAGGGGTTTTCCGCGGAACTCCTCAGGGAGCACCACCTCATAGGCGCTCTGCTTCCAGGCCGCTTGCTTGGCCACGTCGATCATCCGGTCGGGCACGTAGAGCACGGCCAGAACCTCGTCACCCCTGGGTTTGCCGAAGGCCATGGGCAGGTCGCGCCGGGCGGTCTTCTGAAGGGCGCGCTGAAGGGGCTTGACGTTGTCCTTGCTGATGCCGATGGCGAGTTCCTGCCACCCCGGCTCGCGCTTCTTCGCCAGGGGTTCGAGGAGTTCCAGAATGTGCTTGTATTTTTCCGCCAGGGCGTGGTTCTCCGTGAGGGTCTCGGTTTCCTTGGCGAGTGAGCGCAGCTTCTCGACCCGCTCCTTGAGCCGCGCCAAGAGACTTTCGCGCTGCCTTAAGTCAACGGGTTCCCGAGCCGGCGCGGCGGCTGCCTGCGTGCCCAGCAGCGAGAGCGCCTCCTTGGCGGTGGACTCGGATTGTTCGAGGAACTGTTTTTCAGCGGCCTCGAGCGGCTCAAGGGAAATGGGCTGGACGAAGTCGTAGGTCTTTTCCTTCAGCGCCTCCGGCTCCTCGATGTGCAGGGCGCCGAGGTCTTGCAATTCGCGGACCACCGGATGCAGGTCCTTGCGCAGCCCGATGAGTTCGAGCTTGACCATGCGGCGAATCATCGGGCGCCTGCGCGGGGAGCGTGGAGGAGCGCCGCGCCCTCAGGATTCGGGAGGATAATGGGATAGATCTTCCTGGCGGCCGCCTCAGCCCTTTGGTCGAGCTTTGCCTCAAGCTCCTTGGCTCGCGCCAGGATCTGAGCGCGCTTTTCGTCGAGTTCGCCCTTTATTTTTTGCTCAAACAACCCCAGCTCGCGCTGCGTGTCCTCGACGATGCGCGCCTCGGCAGCGTCAATGCGCGAGCGAGCCTCCGCGCGGCCGCGTGCGCGGAGGTCTTCGGCTCTGCGCGCGGCGTCCGCGAGAACGGCCTCAAGGGCTCTTTCCTTTTCGCCGATCTCGTGGAGGATAGACGCTTGGGCTTTCGATTCCTTTTTAGATGTCATGGTGGTTTGGGCGTTTAGAGGGCTTGCCGCCGTGCGGCGAAGCCGGATGAAGAAACAGGCTGTTCAGAGTCTGAAATTATGCTGCATGGACCGCGCTTTGTCAACGAAACCCTCCCGCCTTACCCGTTTGTTTAACGTCCACACCCGCCATTCCTTTACTTGGCACCCCCCGCATCGCCTCCGTATAATACAAGAGGAACGGAGCCAGGTCGTCAAATAAGACCTTGCTGGGTACGGTGCCAGGTCATTTCTCCTACGAGCTGACCTGGCACCTTTTGATCTGAC
>CAZPNG010000111.1:0-7359 GCA_964587845.1 uncultured bacterium
GGCAATCTCTACCAGGCCTGGCAGCGCAGAGCAGATGCGCGCAAGGCTTATGAGGAAGCCCTCCGCTTGGACCCTGAAAATCAGGAAGCAGTGCAGAAGGTGAAAACCATCAAGCGCCAGTCTGCCGCACGTGTTACGGGCGATATCGAGCGAGAAGACATCCCGTCCTCCATCCGGAAGCAGATTGAGGCGCTGGAACAAAGGTTCCAGAAGGTTCTGGGCCGCGATTTCTCGATACGCTTCCGGGGGTTCAAGTTTGTCGAGCCGAAACACCGGAAACTGTATCGCAGGAGCTTTATTTTTCCAAACTTTGATAATCCAGTGTCGTACGATCCGCCCGCGACGGCGGCGCTGGATGAAGCGGAAACGATGCAAAGGTTGGGGGCCGATGCCGTGTTGACCAACCGGGTGCTGGCTTTCTTTCAACAGCTCGAGGACAACGATCTGCTGCCTTCCTTGAGTGATGAGATGCATAAGCAAGGGGGTACGCTGCACGTGCCGCAGCCGCGTCGGGACATATCAGCAGAAGATATTCGCTCCAAGCGCCGCCTCATCTTCAGCGACTACCTCACCAGGAAAAAGGCGCCCTTCACGGGCATCGTCCTTTATTTCGATGATCGGGAGGATGAGGCCGAGACGGTTATTCGGGAAAGCATCGACCCCAATGAGCCCGACCTGCGGATCCCGCGTTCCGCTGGCATTTGGCCGCTGCCGAACGGAGAGGTGGCTTTGAACATGCACATTTTCAACGGCGGCGAGATGGCACAATGGCTGATGCAGCTTTTGCGCTATGCCGGGTCCAAGCGCGAGGCGGCCGCGCGCATCAAGGCTGCCGGGGCGGGCGCCAGGCTTAAGCGCGGCAGCGGGGACGTGTCAGGGCTGCGCAGGGGGTTGCGCCGCGTGCCGCACCTCGAAGCGATAGACCGGCTGCGGGAGATTCTCGAGGCGAGGGGGGACACGCCCGACGGCGCCATCGGAAGTCTGCTCGATGAGCGCATTGAGCAATTGTCCGACGATTTGAGGCGGCTCGTCCAGTATCCCTTGGAGGATTTCCGGCAGGAACAAGACAGCATGATCGTCGGACTCATCGAGGATGAGGAAGATCTAAAGACGTTCTCGCATTTTTGGAATCAGCATGTCGCACCGCATTTGCATTTCGGCGGCATGTGGAGCGAGGACCCGAGGGTCGGCATCGCGTTCTCAGGAACCAGCTCGGGCGGGAAAACAACCGTGGCTTACGGAGCCCGGGACCTGCTCCTTCGTCTCATGCTGGGCAAGGTCGCCGAACAGCTTCGCCGCTTGTATCCGAACCGGCGGGTTCGCATCCTGATGTTTGACGATTTCCTCAAGCCGGGGCATGAGCGCGTGCCGCAGGGCACCGAGAACCCCTTGGAGAAATTCGACGACGAGGCGTTCCTCCAGTTCGTGACCGACGTGTTCGTGCGCAACGTGCGGGCCACCAAGCCCATGTACGACCAAGCCACCAAGGGGCGGCTTGAATTCGGGTTGGATTCCGACGGCAATCCTACATTCTTCAACGGCAATCAAACCGTTCACGTCGAGCTGCATCGGGACAGGTCGTTTGGATTCGTCCAGCTCAAGGAAGGCCGGAAACGGCCTCTCCACTCCCGGGCGCTCGTGAAGGGGCCCGTGGAATTTGTGTCCGGCAGCACCCCGGTTCGGCTGGAGCGTGAGCGCGACGGGGCTTTGAAAATTACCCTTCGGGGGGAGTCGGTGTACCGCATCCGGCGAAAAGGACGGGGCTTTGAGCTCCTGACCGAGGGGCTCGAGGACCAAGGGCCCCAGACCCTGAGCAGGAGCCAAACGGTGACGGCGCGTGACGTGTGGCCTCCGGCTGCCAAGCCGGATACCAAGACGGGCGAGGGCGGCGAAATTGTGATTGCAGAAGGCATCTTGGTTCATCTCGCCCACAACTGGCACGTGAGCGCCAACGTGAATCTCACGCTTTGGATCCGCGCCCGCCGGTTCATCCGTCGGCTCATCAACTGGGGCTACACGGACCCCGACTATCTGGAACAGGAAGCACGAAAGTTCATCGTGCGCCATGGCATCGAAGGTGTTCTCGTCGACCAAATCAATGACCGGCGCCGTGAAGATCCGCTGGACAAAAATCACCAGCAAATCACCGGGGGGACGGTGCCTGAGCTTTTGTGGCGCAGGATTCGCTACAACAGCGTGACGCCGAAAGTTAAGAATTTGTTCGACGCTAGTGGAATTCCAATGGACCAGCTCGTGCAACAGTACCGGCGCCGTGGCGCTGAGGCATTGCTGGAGTGGGTCCAGCGGGTCGCCAAGAAGAGCCGCAGGAGACCGCTCACGCATCCGGACCCCTACCAGGCCCGCGAAGAGCGGCCCTCCATGGACGAAGAATACGCACGGTATTGGGCGGGGGCGCTGATCACGCTTGGGCTGGGCCATTTTCTCTTGATGAAATTCAGGTGGGACCGTGCCCATGGGCGGGGCGACCTCGAGCCGCAATCGCTTGGACAGCTTGAGAATATTCTCGCCCGAACGGACGGCATTTTCCCGGGCGCGCAGAATGTGGACGCGCAAGGCGCGAGATTCAGGATGCTTGTGCCGCCGGCCCCTGGAGAAACAAGAGGGCAAGACCGGTGGGTGTCTGTTCATCATGCCTTCGTGATGGACCAGGTGCCGTACATGGGGCCCGTGCTGGTCCGCGAGTCAGCTGAGACCGTCCTGCACCGGGGCTGGACGAGGATCAACCAGTTCTTCGACGTCCAACGCAGGATGCACGAGCGCGGCATGGTGGACACCGCCCCCGACATCGCGCTGCGATACGGCTTGGGGTTCTATCATGGCGTGGAAACCGTGATGTGCGTGGCCACGAGAACGTTGTTTTTCGATCAAGACGCGCTCAACAAGGTCGACGCCGTGGTCGCGGAGGAAACGGGGGATGAGGCGGGCTGGCAAGCCTTCGTCCGGAAATACCGGGATGTCCCGGGCCTCGATAAGCTCGAGGGCTATCAGAGGCGTTTCGTGCGCGATGTCCATCGTAAAGGGGAGGATTATCTCGAGCGCGTTCCAGCGCCGTTGCGCAAGTATTTTGTCGAGCAGGCCCTCAAGATGCCGCGCGACCGCTCCGAGTTTGAGCGGCGCGAGTTCGGCCGGCTTTGGGAAGAAGCCGTCGTCAAGGGTACGCAAGACCAGTTCCGCAATCCGGGGGTCGGGGCGGTTATCGTGGCCGACGAACAGATGAACTTCTTGGAACAGGGCATTGCCTCGCATGACCTCGATGAGCTGAGCGGGAAGTTTCAGGCGTACTTTGGTCAGCCGGGGCGCCGACCGGGCTCGCGCGAGAGCACGCCGCAGCAGGCGTGGGTGAGCATGTACCTGGGCTCCCTGCCTCAAGACGAGTCAAACGGGCGCTACGTGCGCGCGAGCGCGCTCAACCGTCTGTTGCTTCGAGATCACCGGTGGCTCGAGCAGTATACCGAGGGATCTCGTCCGTGGGCTCGGTCGCGGGAGGCAGTTGAGGATCGGTTCGTCTCGCGACCGGAGGTGACCGACCAGGTCCTGCGTGGAATCGACGAGGAAGTTCGTCGCGAGGCTAAGCGGCGGGGCGCGAAAGTTCCGGGTTGGGAGTTGTGGGAGAAACTGGGGTTCGAGCGCTCCCTGAATTGGGCGCTCAACATGGCTCACGACTGGGAGCACTATGATCCCGAGCGCGAGATGGTGCTCCTCTATTTGCACCGCGTGCGCAAGAAGATGCCGTCTGACCAGAAGGCCCGGCAGCAGCTCGCCAGCCGGGCGTTCCGGAACGTTTTGAGGGGCGCCGACGATGCGGCCATCAAGGCCATTGAAATGCTGCTAGATGACCTGACAGGGCAAGGCCCCCAGGCAGGTCCAGATCACGGCAATATCGTTCATTTCCTGCAGCGCGCCCTCCACAGCCTGCGCCAATCGGCGGCCCGCGCAGACATGGCTTGGCGGCAATCAGAAACTGGGATGAGAATTCAGGGAAGGGGAGTTCCTAAGAACGGTGCTGGCGACGCTTTGCACGGTTCCGGCTCCAGTTATCCATGGCTATCAGAACCGCAAAGGTACCCACGACGATTGCTGCGCCCACGAAGCCGTACAGGGATGGATCTATGGTTAGATTCATGGTTCCAACATCAATATAACACAAATCAACATGTAGGTCAAAGCGATGCCGGCGCCGGCGATCAGAACCGCTCGGGGAGTTGGATGAAGAAGCGGGCTGATGACCATCGCAGCGAAAACGATGTTAACGAACCCCGTAAAAATTCTCGCAAGACTAGCCCGTTGCGGTTGGGAGAACCCCATCGTCGCACCTTCGACTTTCGAGGGGGGAACGTCAGCCTAGCAGGGACTTTCGGAATAGTCAAGTATAATGTGCATAAAGTGCAATCCATCACGGCGCGCCGCTCCAGTGCCGCGCGGCCGATGCCGGTCATTGTTCCCATAGAGCCCCCTGCTCCCGCTGGCCAGGCGGCGCTCACGAGGGCGATTCTCGTCGATCTCGCCGGGCTGGCTCATCCTGACCTTCCCAAGAAGATCACCTTCCGGCATTTCTCCCCGCACAGTTACGATGAGCAGGTGCTCGATGTCTCGATCGAAACGGATGCGGATGAGGCGACACTCAGGGACGTTGCCATCTTTGCCGGATATGTTCTCCATGAGTTTCCAGAGTATGCCGTGTGGCAGTTTGCTGGCTTCGACCGGGCCAAAGGTCCGCGCTTGAAGGGCGGGAAGGTTGTGCTCACGTTCGTGCACAAGCCTCAGGTTCTTAATGCGGAAGCGCTGGAGTTGCTTTTGCGACTTCCGGTCGTCCTGAGCGGCAAACCCCCGTTTGAGACGCAGCAGGTTTTGTACCGCGCAACTTACGAGCCCAGTGGCTTCACCAGGGCCTACGGAAAGCAGGATGTGCGCGTGGAAGGCGAGCCAGGGCAAAAGCAGGTCGTCGTTTCGTTCCGATCGCGGACGCAAGATGAGGAGCCGGTGCGCATCAACGCCGAAGAATTTGCGGCTCTGCTGAGGGGAATTTTCCCTGCGTTCCAAGTGACGAATTGGGATGCCTCGCCGCCGACGAATGCCCCACGGCCCAGCCGCCGCTTCACCCTCACGCTGGCGGAAGGGGGCGAGCGCTTCTCCATCGGCCGGACCGGGGATCCCTCCGAGATTGCAGCCGCCCTGCATCGCGAACTCGCAGAGCTGAGCCCCTGGGGAGTCTTACCCCTCGACGCGCTCCGTTTGGGAACCGTAAATCCCAGTCTGCAGGTGTCCTTTCAGGTCCCCCTTGAGGCGCAGAGCGGGGTGGAGCGGGTGGTTGATCGCGCTCTCGAGGCGCTGGCGGGCCAGTTTTCAGACTATTCGCCCCGCGTGATTGGACCCTTCCTGTCCGAAACGGCCGGGCAGTGGTCACTGTCCTACACGATCGTCGTGCTCCACAGGAGTCGGGACGGAAAAATCGCAGCCCCGGATTTACAGCAGGTTGCGATGGATCTGGGCTTCGTCGAGCCTGGCGCAAGACTGACCGTCACGGGCGATCCCAATCTACCCCATGAAATCCTGCTTCGAGCTGACTCGCCTCTCGTGATGCCGGATGCCGACTTTCTGCGCCGTCTCAATGCCTTCGCGTACGAGGTGATCGCCAGGTGGCCGGCTTTTCTCGTCTCATCGACCCTGCTGCAGCGCGAGGGGTATGCCTATGCTGTCGACTTGGACCAGGGGCGGGAAAAGCCCCGAGAGCTGCCGCCGGCCGATGAAGCCACGATCCAGCGGCTGTTGCAGACTCAAACAACGGCTGCGTTGGGTCAGGTGCGCGTTCAAGTGCTGGGGGCCAACCCGAATGAACGGCTGATCCGCCTCGATGCAACGACTGCCCATTACTCTGTGAATGCTATTGCGGAAATCCAAGCCGCCGCCCGCGTCATTCGGGACGCCTTCGGCCTGGCGACAGTCTCAGTGGTGATGTCCCGGAAGATTGACCCGGCTCCCTCCTGGCGCCTCACGGCCGAAATCGCAGCTCAACCCGTCAGCCCCTTGCGCATCAGGCAGGCGGCATCGCGTTCAGGCGATCGTGAGACCTACCGCGTGGGACCCGAGCGGCACGGCCCCGGCGCTTTCGCGAAGTTCGTGCAGAGGATCGGCAAACGAAAAGTTGCACTCGCCGCGGGGGTCAGCACGACAGCGGCGCGCCTGTGGGCGAAAGGCCGCACGGACCCGCGGCTGGGCCTTCTCGAGAAGCTGAGCGCGAATCTCGGCATCGATCTTGCGGCGCTCATTCGCCTGCGCTACCGCCAGGGGCGGCCGGGCCGGCCGCCGCGCACGCCGCTGGCGGATCGCTTCAAGCGAAGCCGTGTGCGGCTCAGGGCGCCTCTGAAACTGGCGATTGGGGAAGCGCTTTCTGTTTTCGAAGCTTCCCTGCGCAGGCGCTTGAGAGAGCGGCCCGATCTGCAGGACGCGGCCGTGAGGGCTTTGGCAGTCACCTTGAATGCTCGCGGTCAAAAGGTGGACCTGTTGCACTCCGACCTTTTCCGCGACAGCACGGCGCTCGTGCGGCCGCACCGGGAGCTCACCTTTAATGAGCCCTTCGACATGGTGGCTTACGTGAATCGGGGCGATCCGAAGCGATACCTGATCGTGGTGACGACCCGTGACCAGGCGTTCATCCTGGGTCCGGCGGGGCGTCTCAGCGTGCTTCGGCTCGGCCGCACGCATACGATTTCTCAACGCGCTTTGAAGCGAAGGGCCCCGTTCTTTGAATCATTTGGCTGGCGGGCGCGGGAAGATTACTATCGCCGCGTCGAGGGGCAGGAGGCGTTCGTTCTCGAGAATCTTGAGAGCGCCCGGCCTTTCCGCGGCAAGATCGTCAGCGCGCGCGGGCGCGGGCTGACACTGCCCTATGTCGGGCGGGGAGGGATGTGGGGAGGGCTCGGAGGCCGGGTTTGGGTGGTGCGTAACGGCCTGCGTGGGAATCCCGATCAACCCATGGCCATCTTCGAGGCAAGGCGCGGACCGAAAGGCCGCTTGAAACTGTTCCGATACCCTGACGGCAGGCCGAACATCCTCTTTATCTTGCCCCTGAAGAATGAGATTCAAGTTCTCAGTTCGCTGCAGGCAGATGCGCGGCGCCGCGGCTGGGCGAAACGCCGCCTGGATCCCCTCTTGCGGATTTCCCCGCGCGGGCCTCCGTATGCTCTTGCCGAAGATGCGCGCGCCCTCGTCTTTTTCCTCCTTGCTCTGAGCCGGGGCGACCGATGGCGCATTCGCCGTCTGCGACTGAGCTCCGGCTATTCTCTCACGTTCAGCTTGGGCAGCGGCCAGACCCCGGAGAAAACGGCAGAGTTCCTTCTT
>CAZPNG010000112.1:0-3748 GCA_964587845.1 uncultured bacterium
CTGATCAAGCTGGATCCTCGCGTTGGCTCGGCCTGCGCGCAGGGGCAAAGGAATGCTCCAAGAGGAAATGCGCCCGCTCCTCCCTTCAGAAGTGGGGTGGAGATCGGCAAAAAGCATGACGCGATCTAGCTGGAGGACTTCGTCGCGCGTGAGGTGTTCTTCCGGGTAATCCGCCAAGCGATAGTATTCCTCGCTGGAGGTTTGCGAAACCGCCGCGTAACCGCCGTGCATGCGCCGCGAGGATTCGATCTTGACCTGCCTGAGCGCGCGGCGCGCTTCGCTCTTCGGATCCAGAAGCTCCGCGAGCCCCTGTGATTTCGCGTTCCTCCGCAGGACCCTTCGCGTCCTCCCGATACGGATGCCGTGTTCGGCAAGCATCCGGGCTGAGGCCTCAAGATTCCCGCTCGTTGCTTTTAGGACGGCCTCGAGCAAATCCCGCTCGATCGCTTTTTCGATGGTCCCGCGGGCCCGGTCTTTTCCCCGCTTCACCCGCGCGGCGCTCTGGCGGCGCAAAA
Source organism: uncultured bacterium (assembly GCA_964587845.1). Classification (GTDB taxonomy): domain Bacteria; phylum Omnitrophota; class Omnitrophia; order Omnitrophales; family CAZPNG01; genus CAZPNG01. The sequence goes on from CAZPNG010000112.1 coordinate 516, forward strand.
CCTTGAAGGTGCCGGGCTTGGGGCCATACAGCGCAAAGGCGTAGGGACCCCCGGGCCGGCCGCGCACGGCGTAATCCATCGCATAGATGATGCCGTCCTCACCGCGCAAGAACGCGCGGGCGCGGAAGAGAAAGCCTGACTGATACGTTCTGCGATAAATCACGGCCACAGGGTCGAGGCCACTCGGTCCCCGCTCGATGTCCGCGAGACTACGCAGGTCGCCCCGGCTCAAATGGAATTGGGTATGAAGGGTCTGTCCAGGGCGGCGCGGATGGTCGTGAAATCGCACGTCTAGGCTGTACGGCCCTGTCTTTCTCGAAAGAGTGCCGAGATAGCCGACCTCGCTGCGCACTCGCAACGTGCGGCGCCTCTTGGGATCGTTGCTGAATTCGATGGCCCTGAGCCGCTGGGGATGGAAAAGGGGTGCCGAGTGTTGTCCCGATGGTTCGCCCGTATAGGCGATGATTCCGCCGCGTTCCATGTAAGGAAGATGGCGGACGATGAGCTTGCGAATGCGACCGGACTTGCGACCGCGCTTAGGTTCGTTTGCAGGTAGAGGCACGACGCCGGCGGCATCGACTTCCGCCACGATGTAATCCAGGATGGGTTGTCCGGCTGCGCGCGCTTCGAAGAGATTGAGCGTCCTGTGCCCCTCGCCGACGCCCCCTTCGATGGGAAGAAGTTCGACTTGACCCGCCTCCATGACCTCCTCTCCCTCGCCGCGCCTGATTCTCACGAGGGCCTGCAAGTCGGTGGTGATGTGGAACTCGACCATCCGCGCGCCATCCGGCACGACACGTTTGAAGATGAGCACGGTCTCTGGCCCCGCGTCGAGTGCTTCTGCGCTCGCGGGCTTGAGAAGCAGATCCACGGTCAGGCGGAGCAGCCGCGGGTCGCTGAAGAGCTCGCGCACCAGGGCTTCTGTTCGCTGCGTCGCCTCGGGCACAGCTGTGCTGCGCGCAGCCGCCGCGCGTTCCATCAGCATCCGCTGGACCTCCGTCTCACGGTCGCGGTCGTGGTGATGGCGCTCCTCTAGCTGACGCAGGGCGCGGGCAAGCCCCCAGGTGATCTGGTAGATCCACGCCCGGGTTACGTCCCAGGCCACCGCGATTTGGGCGGCGGTTTGGGGGCGGCCGTCAGGCGGAAAGCGCAGTGCGAGGATTTCTTTCATTTTCCGTGCAGCTTCATGCGAGCGCAGGGGAATGCGTGGGTTGGTGAACCAAGACAGGTTCAGCATGCCAGGATGGTCCCGGTACGATTCGGCGAGGCGTTCCAGGGAGCCGGCGCGAATGATTCTCTGAAACTGCCGCCAAGCACGCCGGTCGCGGTCGCGCGCGAGATTGCGGGAAATCCCCAGGGCGGCTGCGGCGGCGGCGAGCGACAGGGGCCCGGCCGGGCCAAGATAACGCGCTCTGATCCACTGCTCGTGCGAAACGTGAGGCAGGTACCTCAGGAACGCTTCGAAGGCTCGAGCGATGCGCCGGCGCTCGAGAAGCTCGGGCGTCGGCTGCCAGCGCAACAGCTCCTCAAGGCGCCGGAGCCCGGAGCGGTACAGGGAGCGCACGGCTGCGGCGCTCACGCCGAGCGCGCCGGCAATCTCCGCAGGAGTGATGATGATGAGAAACTGGTTGCAGGCGAGCTCAAGCACACGGCGCTCGCGAACGGGAAGTGTTTCGAGGAGGCGCCAATGATCGGTCACGAGCTTGAACTCCGGATCGAGCAGGCGGCGCATGGCGCGCAGGCCCCCCCAAACGCGCACGTGCACGGCGCCGGTTGCCTTTTGAGGATCCCTGCCAGGATAGAGCGCGCGCGCCACCCCGCTCATGCTGCGCGGCTGCGGAAAGTCGCCGGCCCCAAAATACATATCGAGGATGCCGAGCGCGGACCTTCTAAACTTGCCTGTTTGAACCCCGAGCTCAATCAGCCGGGCCCGATTCTTGAGGTAGTAGCTCCGCTGCCCGGGCAAGGGATGGCTTTCGCCCGAGCCGATGGCAGCATAGCCCTGAGTCCGGCTCACTTTGATGATGCCGTTCAGAATGCGAAGGGCGTCAGGATGGTACGTCCACTGCCTCGGCCAGCGCGGCCTCGAAGCGGCCCGGGCGGGCGCCTGCCGCCGGGGAATATTTACTTTAGCAATATTATACTTGACAAATCCGAAAAAGCCGGCTATGCTGCCATTTGAAGCCGAACCTATCATCATGCGGACAACGCTATGAAAATCTCCAGCCCCCGCCGCGGAAACTTGGCGAAGACGCTTTCGAGCTTTGCGAGCATCGTGTTCGCGACGCTCGTCATAGGACCCTTTCTCAATCCCGACGCCTCTGCCCCGATTCGTGCTGGTGTGGGCGTGCTCTTGATCCTGGTGTTTGGATGTGTTATGGTGTGGGTGGAGCCGTGACGATGAAGCTAGGTCTCTGGAACGATCCGGTCTTGATGGGGTACGCTGCCGGGTACGCAGTGGCACTGGTTGTGATCGTTTTGCTTGCCGTTGACGCCTGGTCGAATCGCCGCGAGAAACGCCGCTAACCTCAGCCTTTCTGCCTTCCCACCGAGTTACAACATCCAAAGCCCTCAACCTGCTTGCGCGCGCGCCGGCTTGGCGGGGCGCCTCCAGCAGGGCGTTGCTGAACCAGTTGCGGTCCTCCGGATCGAGAAACCCTGCGTCATGCAAGAGCGCGGCGCCCGAGACGCCGGAGTGACGCTCGAGCGTCTCGGCAAAGTCGCGCCACGCGCCTTGAGCCGTAGGTTCCTCCGGTTCAAAAACGAAAAGCGGCGGCGGCAGCCGAAGCCGCCGGCGCAGCAGCTCGTAGAGCACGGCCGTCTGCGCCTGATACGAGACGAACTCAAGCGCGCGGTCCCGGTCCGGGTCGTCTGCGCGGCGAATGTCGTAAACAGGGCCCTGCGCCGAGAGCTCCTCGAGGATGCGGGCGCGGTCCGAAGAGGCCAAATAGTCTTCCGCAGCCTTGATCGCCAAGTAGTTCGCGGTCGTGCCCGCGACCGCATCGTTGTAACCGGTAATCTCTCGAACGAGCCTGGCATTGCCGTTATAGAGCATGTGCATCGACACAGTCCTCATGCGGTATCGACCCTCAAGGTTTTCCGCAACGCCTGACAGGAATGTGCCGGACCCGGAATTGCCGATGAGCTTAACCGACTGGTTGGATGACCCGAGACCGATCGACTCTAAGTGCCGTTCGAGCTCATCGGCACCCGCTTTCCGGTAAACTCCGGCC
>CAZPNG010000113.1:0-7719 GCA_964587845.1 uncultured bacterium
GATCGTGCTGGCCACCCTGTACATGATGCTGGCCGTCATCCTGGTTGTCCTGGCCAGCTTCTATGGCTACGCATGGTCGGAGCACCAGGGCTCCCTGCGCTTCGAACAGGGCTCCCAGGCCTTCTTCCTGGCGGAGTCGGCCGTCGATCAAAAGATCACGGAGCTGGAGGCGGGCAACCTGGCGAACATTCAGAACCTGGCCGTGGGCCGTGGGGCGTACTCGACAACCTACAATGCCGCGACGCGAATCCTGACGGGAACGGCCCTGGTCAACGACAGCACGCGCCAGATCGTGGTGACGCTCAACCAGACACCGCCCGTGGCGGTGCGCGCCGCCGTGGCCATTCAGGGCATCCCGGAGACCGGCGGAACACTGAACGTGGATGGCCGCGACTACACCTCGAACGGTGCGCTCACGGGTGATCCGGGCGTCTCCGGCGTTTCCACGACGAATCCGACCGTCACTCAGCAAGGAGCCAGCACCATCGGCGGCAACGGCATCGCGCCCGCAAGACCCGCTAGCCCGGCGGCTCTGGAAGTGAATGCGCCTCCCATGCCGAACACGCCGGAAGCCTTCCTGGGTCTTCAGCCCGGCGCCCTGAATCAGTACAGAACCACCGTGGTGCCCCCAAACTGGAGCGGGATCGTGTACCTGACGCAGAGCGTGAACTCGATCGACCTCACCAACGCGGACGGAACGCCGGGCACGGGCATTGTCATTGTTCACAACTCGACCGGCGATGCGGAGATCAAGAACATCCGGGGCACGTTCAAAGGCCTGATCATCACGGACAATCTGATTCACATTCACGGGACGATCCTAGGCGCCGTGGCGGCGATCGGGCAAACGACGAGTCACCAGCTCGGCAACGGCTCGGGCGACGTGCTCTACAGCTCCCAGGTGCTCGCCACGTTGCCCCTGGCCACGGTGACGCCCTCAAGCTGGAGAGATCTGCAGAACGACCCCGACAACGTGACCCCCGCGGTCACGTACCAGTAAGTCAAAAGGTACCAGGTACCTTTTCCTCACAAACTCAAAAGGTACCTGGTACCTTTTGAGTGCGTAGTATAATCCCGCCATGAAGTCTCACCGGGAAACTCTCACCTTTCACACCCAGAACCGGCGCGAGTACGTCAACATCACCCCGCAGGTGGAGGCCGTGCTGCGCAAGAGCGGCGTCCGCGAGGGCCTTTGCCTGGTCAACGCCATGCACATCACGGCCTCGGTGTACATCAACGATGATGAGCCCGGCCTGATCGCGGACTTTGATGAGTTTCTCGAGAAGACGGCGCCTTACGATCTAAAGAAATACCGGCATCACCGGACCGGCGAGGACAACGGCGACGCCCACCTCAAGCGCCAGCTTTTCGGCCGCGAGGTGGTGGTGGCCGTGACGGGGGGAAAGCTCGACTTCGGGCCCTGGGAGCAGATTTTCTACGCGGAATTCGACGGCCGGCGGGACAAGCGGGTGCTCGTGAAAATAATCGGCGAGTAGGGTGACAAGGTCAAACGATTGAAAGAACCTGCTTTAATTCGGAGGGGATTTCTCTCAATTCGGGGCGATTGTAGACTTTGGCAAGTTCAATGAAGATTTGTTTAAAATCTCCACCCGCTCTCTTAACACCCACAAACTCAATGCCTACCAGGCCGCCGGACTTATCCAAATCGATGTTTACAGCGGGTGAGTGTTCAATGGTCTTAACCACTTTCTCACCACTGAATTGCAGATAGAGACAACCAAACTGCGGATCGATTGTGATCTGCTGTATTTTCTTGTCGGTTTTTATATGACCACGATGCTGACTCATTACGCTTCACCACCTGTAATAACGACGACCTGCTTGCTGTCTTCTTGAATGACCAAGAATGCGTTCTTGCCACCGCGAATCTTTGATCTTACCTTCTGCCTCCCTCTCTCATCAGGAGGATATGAAACATCTCTTTTTTCCAAGACTTGGATCACCTCTTCGTAGCTTAGATTTCTCTGTTGTAACCGCTTCTGCGAATAAGGTGTTATGAATACCTTCTTCGCTCCGCTTTGACCGATATGGATCAGCGCCATAGAATTATAACATACGAAGGGTTATGGTCTCGCAGACACTCGCTTGCGGGGGAAAAAGATATTGAGAGATGGTCGGGGCGAGCGGATTTGAACCGCTGACCTCCTGAACCCCATTCAGATGCGCTACCAGGCTGCGCTACGCCCCGAGGATGTGCCGGCGCATCCAGAGAGGGGGTAACCCCTCCGGCGCTCAAGCGCCAAGTCTCACCAGCCGTGGCGAGACTTGGCACTTTCGCGCAAAAAGGGTTTGACCCCGTCAGACTTAGTTCAGGGCCTTCTTCATATCTGCGCTGGGGGTCCAGGCAGGAACTTTCTTGGCTCTGATCTGGATGGTCTCGCCGGTCTTGGGGTTGCGGCCGGTGCGCGCCTTGCGATTGCGAACCAGGAAGCTGCCAAACCCGACCAGCTGCACTCTCTGGCCCCGCTTCAGCGATCCGCGGATGGCTTCAAACGCGGCGTTCAAGGCTTCCTGGGCCTTGGACTTGGAAATGTTGACCTTGCGTGCCACAGCTTCGGTAAGCTCTGCCTTGTTCACGGTTTCCTCCTTATTCGCGCTCGGCCCGCGCCGGGCTTCAAGCCCAGCCGCCGTGCCAAGCACCTGTTCTCACAGCTACTTCCAATTCAACTCAAGTTCCCGCTTGGGATCGCGCAGCATGAGGTCGTCCACCGCCTCGCGGGCATCCTTGTCTTCAAACAACACCTTGAAGACCTCCTGCACGATCGGCATCTCAACCCCCTCGCGCTTGGCTAAATCTACGGCCGAGCGGGTGGTCTCGACGCCCTCCGCCACCTGTTCCATGGAGGCGAGTATTTCAGAAAGCCGTTTGCCGCGGCCCAGTTCTTCCCCGACGTGCCGGTTGCGGCCGAACTCCGAAATGCACGTCGTCACCAAATCCCCCAGCCCCGAAAGGCCGAAAAACGTATTGGGGCTCGCGCCCATGCGCACGCCCAGGCGCATGATTTCCAAAAGCCCGCGCGACAGGAGCGCGGCCTTGGTGTTGGATCCGTACCCCAAGCCGTCGCAAATGCCCGCCGCGATCGCCACCACGTTCTTGAGGGCCGCGCCGAGTTCAACGCCCAGCACGTCCTCCACCGTGTAGACGCGGAATCGCACGTCCATGAAAACGTCCTGCACCTCGACGGCCACCTCGTGGCGCTGGGAGGCGGCCACGACACAGCTGGGGAGGTTGCGCGCCACTTCTTCGGCGTGAGACGGCCCCGAGAGCACCGCCAGCCGCTCGGCGTGGATCTGCGAGGAAATCACCTGCGAGGGCAGGAAGTTGGTGCGCCGCTCCAGGCCCTTCGCCACGCTCACGATGAGATGCTCGGGCTTCACGTGCGGGCGGACCTTGTAGAGCACGTTGCGCAGGAACTGCGTGGGGATCGCCAACACGATCACGTCCCCCTGCTTGAACGCCTCCTCCAGGCTGGAGACCAGTTGAATTTCCGGCGCGATTTTCACGCCGGGAAGAAACTTCCGGTTCTCGCGAGTCCGGCGCATCTCCTCGAGATAGTCGGGAAACGCGCCCCACAGCCGAACCTCGTGGCCTTTGCGATGAGAAAGAACCGCCAGGGCGGTGCCCCACCCCCCGTCTCCCAAAATGCTGATGCGTCGCGGCATGTGCGATTTTCCTTGTCCCACGGGGGATTCCGAGGGGAGCGTAGTCTAGCACGCGCCTTTTAGGGGGTCAACGGGGAATCGGAGGCGTTTATGCGTTCGTGGCGATGACGAGCCGGGATTGTCTGGCGAGAATCACTTGTTGGAGTTCCGCGCCCAGGGTGAAGATCCCACCGAGGCTGCGAGCGATTCCCGGAAGGCCGCGCCCAGCATCCCCGTAAACTCTCCACAAGAGAGCCGCCTCCAGTAACCCCGCGCGGCCCTCAAGCGGCTCGTACTGGAAGAAGGCTACCCGCCGCTGGGCGCCTGCAGCCAAGCGGGCAACTTCGGAGTTCCCTTTGGAGAGGTGAATCTTTACACGAATGGACTTTTCAAAATGCTTCGGTGCGTCAAAGACTGTCTCACTGCCTACGGAGGTCAGGAGAACGTTCTTGCGCTCGTCTCGAAGCTGCCTAAACGGTCCAAGCTTCGGGTTCCATTCATCTGTCACGTTGTAGACAATCAGTTTAATCTTTTGAAAACCGTATTCGAACAGGGCAAAAACTTCCTCCCGTTGATCTTGAGAGAACCGCTCCGTGAGGTCTACGGCGTCGAGAAAGACCAGAACGGGCTCCCGCAGATGCGCCGCGACATCTGTGGATTCCCCAACGCGCTGAAGAAGCTCTTGGAATCGGTCTGATCCGCTGATGTCGCCGAGCCGGCTTGGGCTTTTTCGCATCCCGGCTCCCGAAGGCTCCGGATGGCCGGCTGCTGGGAGCTTTGGCCCCTGGAGATAGCTATGCGCCCGGCTCATGACGGCGCCGTGCCGCTCCCACAGATTGTTTCCCTTGTCACGGCTCTTGTTAAACTTTCGTTCAAGATCATCATACGCTCGGCGTACGAATTCATGCTGATCCGCACGGCGCGCTTCTTCCATCGCTTTCAGCCTGCTGTCAATCGAGCGGCCGTCCTTTTGCTTGTCGGCGACGGACCCGTTATCTTTCTTCTTCGCAACGGGGGTGTCGGCCGGCTCTTCTCTCGGCGCCGCGCCGCCGAACCGATGAGAAAAAGCCTTCGCAGAGGACCCGGGGGGCTCAGAAAAAAGATCTTGGCGTTCCACGAAGGCGTGTAGCCCGCCTTTCTTTTCCTCGGCAGGCTCCCCTTGTGCCCCGACGTTCTCCGTTTCGCCTTCTTCGCTCGCCTCCGGAACGCCTTGAAGCTGGCGCATCTTGGCCACGCCCCGCTCTGCCAGCATTTCACGATATTCCGTGACCGCGGTTTCGTAATCCATGATGCTGGCGAAGCGTTCGCGGTGAAGTTCCTCAAAGTAATCGGCTGCGCCGGGCCGGTTTTCCAGGACCAGGTGCCCGTTGGCCTCCTGTTCCATCAAGCGCTCCGCCGTGGGGTCGGAATAATACCCCGCCCGCACCTGCTCACGGAATATTCCCCTTGCCGCAGGGTCATCCTCCTGGGGGCCGTCCGACGAAAGGGCCGCCCGCGGAAGATTTTCCGGCCGCACGGAAACGACCTCCACGCTCAGGAGCCCGATGGTGGGATTTCCGATCCGGTGGCGCCTGAGAATCTCAACGAGCTCGGGGTCGGCCAATTCCAGTGCCTGGTGCCAGTCCCCATCCTTTCCAATGGTGATAATAAGACGGTCCCCTTTCCAAAACACCTCGTCCTTGCCCCCCAAGAGGGTGCGCAATCGTTCCTTGATCTCCCAGGCGCGACCGGGGGGCGCATCGGTCATGACCATCAGGTTGGCATCCGCCTCATCGCGAATGCCGGGAACCAGACCTGAACCCAGGCTGCCGATCAACTTCACCACAAGGCGCGAAACACCCATCGCGTTGATTTCTTGGGCAAACCCTTTCCTTTCAAACCAGCCTGAGAGCTCCCGTGCAATCTCGCGTTTCTCCTCTGCCGGGATGATGGGCAGCCCCGCTTGCCGCGCCACACTTTCAACGGCCCGGCTCACGGACTCCGGCACGCCTTCATCAAGGCTGTCGATGGATGATTCCGGCGGCGGCAGAGGTGAAATCAGGTCGTCCTGCTTCTCACGTGCCCGGCTCTTCTTCGTTTTGACCGGCTCATTTAGAGACCATCGGCCCGCGGAGCGAACACTCCTGCCCGCCTCTTTGCTCATTGACTCCTCCAAACGGCCCAGAATGAAATCGGTCAGGGTCTGGCCCGAGCCCGAGCTCCACTCCCCGACAACCTCCACCACCACCAGGCTTCCCGATTGAATCATCTCAGCTTCGAACTCGCTGCCCCTGCCGCTGGTCGCCGCCTGCGCCAGCTCGTTCACAACGGGTAGAAAGGATTCAATGAGCTGGCGGCGGGCATCCGAGTCGCCCTCGACCATTTTCCACCACAGGTCCGTGCGCTCCTGATCAGGCATTTCTGTGATCGAGGCGATATCCTTTCTCCATCCCGCGACGCCTTCGTGCAAGAGTTCCTTTACACCCGGCGCGCGAGAGCCTCCCCATTGACCTTGTGGAAGAACAATGGGATTCTCGGGGTGCTGATGATTGTAACGCAGAATGAATCTCGCCAGCGGGCTGTCTCCACCCTCGTCCTTACGACGGTTGTTGAGAAACTTGTAATAGGTGGGCAAGCCCAGTTGAATCCGCCGGTCACGTTCCGCCTCCGCTTCCTCCCGGGTCTTATATTTGGCTGTCCGCCCCCGGCCCCAAACGCCTGCCGCCCTCCAGGGCGTCTCCATTTGTTCGTCGGCGTGGTTCTTGTTCCACGCCATGACCGCATCGTAGTATTCGCGATCCCCGCCACCGCTGAGCGGGCCGACGATGGTCTCGTAGTCGCTTGCCAATCCCGCCTGCTCCCTCTTCTTGCGAACCTCCTCAAGTTCCACCTTGCTCATCCCCGCGTAAAGTGCGCTTCGCGGGCCCGGGAATTGGGTTTGGGCCGACAACTCAAAGCGCTCGTTAGAAGAATGCCCCTTATTCCAAATCAACATCGCCAGGAGCAGCGCTTTATCGCCCGCCAACATGCGCCCACGATGCAGCTCGGGGATCGAGACGCCAAGAAATTGCGCCGAGCGCCTCGCCTGCGCCTTGCTGATGTCCTCCTTGGAGGCAGCCAAGGCGCTTGCCCGATCATATAGGTCCTTGAGCTTCTCGCCCTTGTCCGGAAGAACGGTCGGGTCAAGAGGATTCTGGCTGTTCCACGCGTAGACGGAAAGGAGCAAGGGCCGATCGCCGAGGTCCCCGGAAAGTAACAGTTCTGAAGTGGAGTTCCCGAGTCCTTTCTCGTCTCTTTGGTACAGCACGGCAAGCAGCTCTTCCTTCGATAGCAGCACCGCCGGCCACGGAGCGGGTTTTCCCTCGGGCAGCTCGATACGATCTATGGGGTGTGCCCGGTTCCACTGTGCGACCGCAACGTAAAGCTCTTTGTCCCTGCCGAAAGCGATAGAAGAGTAAAGGGCTATGCGGCTGTTGGCCAAGCCAACGCCGGTGCGCTTCGTGAGAACTTCCTCGAGCTGCTGCTTGTTTTTCCCAACATAGAGGGCGGTTCTTGGGCCCGGGAATTGGGGCTGAGCAGGCAACTCAAAGCGCTCGCCGGGATGCCGCTTGTTCCAAATCAGGATCGCCAGAAGGAGCACCTTATCACCGCCCAGCTGGTACCCACGGTGGAGTTCGGGCACCGAAATTCCAACCGACTGAACCGCGCGCCGGTCCAATACTTTCTGAATCTCATCTCTGGAAGCAGCCAAGGCGCTGGCCCGCTCGTACAGGTCCTTGAGCTTCTCGCCCTTGTCGGGTAGCACAAGAGGGTCAACAGAATTCTCCTTGTTCCATGACATCACGAAGCGATACAAGGGCTCATCCCCGTCCTGCCCCTGCCCGTTCAGTTCGGTGGCGCTGTTTCCCAAGCCCCGGGTATCTCTTGACCAGAGCGCTGCCAAAGCGTCCTCTTTGCTTGCGTAGCGCGCTTCCCCCGATCTCGAGAGCGGGAAGTCATAGCCCGCCTCTCTCAGGCGTAAAAGCCTCGCGAAAACGCTTATCGTCGTCATCATCGGTGCGGACGAATTGCGGATCG
>CAZPNG010000114.1:0-7861 GCA_964587845.1 uncultured bacterium
GTACCGCAGCACGGGCGAGGAGACTGCCCAAAGCGCGCGGCTCGGGGCCGGCGGTCTTCTCGCGGGCGTGGCGACCCCGCGCGGCGCGCGCGTCGACATTGACCTGGAGGCACTTCTTGCAGAAACCTATCCGGCCTATGAACTCGCCGGCAGCCGGGTCTCCTACGGAGAGGGATTCGATCCCGATCGCAAGGCGCGCACCCTTGACGTCACGGTGACCCTGAAGCGCAAAGGGGCGACCTACCGGCGCCCGCGCCGCTACGAGCGCACCGTGATTCTGATCTACGATGAGAAGCGGGATACGTTTGCACCGGAACAGGATCTGAAACCGTCCCGCAAGCCGGCTGCATCCATCCCTGCGGAGGATGCTTCTCATCTGGGTCAGGCGCTTGCTCAGGTGCAGGCGGCTTTGAAGGACGTTGAATTGCAGCTTGCCGGGTTGCAGAGTGCGCCTTCCACGCGGTTGAAGCCAAACAAGCTCAAGAGGCGGGCTCGCGATCTCGCCACCTTGGCGAGCACGATTGAAAAGCTCAACGGCGACATTGCGACTCGGGAGATTTCGGAGGACGCGCGCCTGGAACTGCTCACTCGAATCCGCCGTCTCTGGGACGCGTCGGCCCTGAAGTTTTCTGATCCCGGCCGGCTGGATGCTCTCGCGCGCCTGCGCGCGCGAAGGGATCTTAGCCGCCGTCCCGCGGAGGCCCTCTCGGATCTCGGCGCCGTCCTGCCTCGCCTGAAAGCTGCAGTCTCCGAAACGCGCTCCCTCTTGAGGCGCACGGAGCGCTGGCAGCGCACTACGGACACGCCGCGCCGGTTCCAGGCGGCGTTACGCAGGTGGGCGGCCGATGAAACCGGGGCCGAGCCACTTCCGCCGGTCTGCAGGATCGCAAAAGCCAGCCGGGACCTTTTCAGGTCGGTTGGAATGTCCCTGTCGGGCCGGGAACAGGGGATGCCGATTGCCTTGGAGTGCGATCTATCCCTCACGGACGGGAAGACCAAGATCGTCCGCGTTTACCGCGACACGGTTTCGCCTTCCCATTTTCTCTTTAGTTGGGTGCGCGCGAACGGTAAATGGAAGCGCATGGACCGCGGCGCGCCGGTCGGCGAAGACTACGTTTTCCGCGCCCTCCTTCCCCGCGGCCTTCCCGTCTACGTCAGCACGCGGGAGGGTTTCAACCGCTCCGATCCCCGAAACCGGTTCACGGTGGACACCGATTACCGGGACCGCGTGGTCGGCGTGTCCAGGTCCAAAGCTTGGGGCCACAGTCGCGAACCCCTGGACACCTATGACCTGCGCGAAACCTATGGCGGGAAGCGGACCGGCTTGATTGCGATGAGAAGCCACGGAAAGTTTTCGCTCTACACGCATGGCTGGAACCTGAACGGGGTCATCGAAGATGTTCCACTGAAGGGCAGCGGCAGAGGGGCCGAGCAGAAAAGAGCCAAATACATTTGGGTCAACGGCGAGATGATTCAGCTTCTGGCCGGCAATGCCGACGCCAGGCGGGTTGACATTCGCTTCGAGCAGGACGTTGCGATTGAGACGCGTCCATCGGAAGGTCGTATCCAATATTTCAAAGTTAAGAGGGACGTGAAAGGCACGATTGTCGAAGCGCCGCGCTGGGAGTATGCCACGCGCACGGCCGGCTTCTCCGGGCAATATTCCCGCCTGTGGGTCGGCGAGAGCGGCACAGGTTCTCTGGGAGGGCCCCTGGGCACCGTGTCGGTTTCGCCCGATGAGGATGGCCGCCAATTTGCAGCCGTGGCCATGGACCATGGCGTGCTGATTGAAAGCGTTTCGTTCGGAGATCGCGTGCCCCCCACCACAGTTTTTACGTTCCACAAGGGACCGGGGCGCAGCCTGCGCGCCGCGCTGCGGGGCGATCTCCCTGTCGATCCCATCCGCAAGCCGATGCGCTTCATGGTGCTGCGGAATTTCCGGTGGAGGGCTCAAAAGTCCTGGCGCGAGTCTCTGGACCGCGCGGCGTACCAGGCGCACGAGGGCATCATCGAGGGAATGAATGTTTCCCCAAGCGGGGATGTGACCGTTCTGCGGCATGCTTACGAGTTCGGCACGGCCTATAAGGATTTTGATGTGGAGGCGTACCGCTTCCCGAGGGAACGCAAGCCGGTCATCCTGTTCGTTCTGTACAAACCGGGTGAGGCCGCGCCCTGGGACGTTCGCTTCTATCAACTCGAGGGGCCCGAGATCGCCCTTCCGGTCGGGCAGCTGAAGGCTTTGGAGCTGAGCCTGCGGGCGAAGCACAAATTCCCCAGGCCCGCCTTGGATTCCGTTTGGAAAGCGAAGAGCGCTGCAGACACGCGCATCCGCCGCGCGCGCGAGGCGTACGACGCCCGCGACTACGAGAAGGCGCGCGAGCTGCTTGGAAACGACACCGTTCGGGGCTCCTTCGAGCCGCGCCAGCAGGCCTGGCGCCTCGGCGTCTGGCTGCGCCTCAAAGGCGCGAAATATAAGAAGGGCAAGAAGGCTGCGGAGCGCCACACCGCCGCGCGAGCGACTGAGAAGGAAGTTGAAGCGTTTCTCACGAAGCACGGTGTGGGTGAAGTCGTTATGGACGAGCGCCGGCGCGTCCTGGTTCCGTCCCCGTCGGGGCCGAGCACCATCGACCTGACGCGGCTCATCGCGGAGCATGAGCGCGATGGGTTTCAACTTTCGAGCGATTCCGGGCCTTATCAACTTGCGCTGGGGCCGGACGGGATTGAGTTTCGTCTGCAACTGTCTTGGATCAGTCCCCAGAGTCATCAGACCGTCCTGCGCTTTCGGTTTGTATTCGATGAGCAGCAAAACCTCTACGTGTACAGGCCTGTTGCCGTGGACCCGTTCGAGGTACCGGGAGGAGGTGTCCTCCAAGAGACTCGTGTCCCCAACGTCCCTGCCTTGTTGGCGGGCGGAGCGGTTGCAGAGTTTCTCGAGATCCATAGGCCCGGCGTGGCCCACGAAATGAAAGTTGAGCATGGCTCATTTGTGCGGTTGCCCATTCCCGGTGCGCCCCAGGCGTCGGCGCCGGATTTAAACCTTCGTTCCTTGTTGGGGAATCGGGGGGAGTCCTTCGTGATCCTCCCAACCGTCAACTGCTCGTTCCGCGCGGATGGGGCCGGGAGACTCTGGGCGGATGTCACGGTCAGGATCAGATCTTCTGAAGGGGGCAGGGACGGCCCGCGCCGCGAGGTCTTGCATCTCGTCTATCAAGGCGGCACCTATCGCCTGGGCACGTACCCCGCGCAGCGCGACGGGCTGTCCTTTTTGCCGGCGGGAATGCGCTTTTCGAGGCCGACGGGCCGCGTGGAACTTTCCAGGGACGGAGTGCTTGAAGCTGTTCCGACGCCCCGCGGCTGGCCCATTGATATCGATGTTGATGCACTTCTCGCTGCGAAAGATCCGTCGCGCGAGCGCGCACAGGACCGGATGGGCTACGCGTTTCGGTTCGACGCGAGCCACCGGGTCCTTCATCTGGAGCTGGCGGTGCTCGTTGGCGAAAGGGGCTCGAATCCGTTGTCTCGAAGGCGGCCCCAGAGAAGGTTTCTCTCGCTCGTCTATGATCCCCAAGCGGACGTGTACCTGCAGGTGGATCAGGCGGCAGGCATGCACGCCATGCCGGCCGGCAAGGGGGGCTTGGAATCTTGGGCAGATCGCATGGCAGCGCGTCTGTCCGCCGTCCATGAAACTCTGCGCCGCGTCGAGCTGGAACTCTCCCAGGGCTCCGCAAAAGATTCCCGCGCGCTTTTCGAGGGCCACCTTGCCAACGAGCTGGCTCGACTTCACCTGCTGCGTGTTCAGCTTGAACAGGAAGTCGAAGGGTTTGATGGTGAACGGGTGTCCAAGGTTGAGCGCGACCGTCTGCTCGGTGAACTTCATCCGGCTTGGATCGACACCGTCTTAAAGTACAACGCGCCGGGCGAAGCCAACGCCATCGCAGCGCTTCGGGCCCGAAAGGACCTCCCGACGGCGGCCCAGGAGCAGGTGGGCACCCTTGCAGCCGACGTATGGGGACTCAAGAACTCGCTCGCGGAGCTTCGCTCGCTCGCGCATCGCTCGGCTCGGTGGGAAGAAACGCACCGAGACGCCCAGCGGTTTCGCCGTGAAGTTCGCAGCTGGCTCAAGGCGCGTTACGGCGGGGTGCTGTTACCCAAGCCGCTTAAGATTCGACGGCCGGCTCGCAGGTTCCTGGAGTCTCTGGGGCTTCGCCTGACGGCGTCTGAGCGCAAGCACACCGTGGTTTTCGAATCCGATTACGCAGCTGCAGACGGCCGGACGAAGGTGATCCGGGTCTACCGCGACCGGATTTCGGCGGGCACCTATCTTTGCACCTTGGTTCAGGTCGGCGGCACCCTGTGGCGCGCAGACCGACGCATCCGGCCGGACAGTGCGTTTACCTTCACCCACCCGCTTTTCCGTGATGGGACCACGTTTTACATCAGCACGATTGGTTTCAACAGGACCCGGGCTAAGGAACTGCCGCACGTGCGCACGGACTACCGCGACCGCGTGGTGAATGTTCTGGGGCTGGGCGATGAGATCTGGCCGCACTATGTCGCGAGAGACGCCTACGGCGGCAGGCGCATCGGGATCATGGCCCTGCGCACGCGCGGGAAGTTCTCGCTTTATCTTCGCTCTTGGGACTTCGACGGCGTCATCGAAGGCGTTCCAACGACCGTGAGCCGGAAGGGTGGGGAAGGCCGAGACATCCGATACATCCGTGTGGACGGCAAAATCGTTCCGCTGGTCCCGGCGGCCGTTGAGGAACCTCTGCAGGTGCGATTCGAGCAGGGCACGGCGGTTGAAGCCCGCGCTGGCTCGCGCATGATCTATTACCGGCTCAAGCGGCACTGGAAAGGGAGCATGAAAGAGGTGGCACGGGAACGGTTCGACGAAGCGCACCTGCAGTTCTCGGGCTCCTTCTCGCGGGTGACGACCGATCCGTCCGGCCGCGTGAACCTGGGCCCTCCCGTCCATGCCGTGAACGTGACCGACCCTGACGGCGGCAAGCAGTACGCAAGCGTGGCGATTGAGCAAAATGTGCCCGTGATGAGCGTGCCCTTCGGGGACCGGATGCCGCCCCTCGAGGACGTGTTTGAGTATGAGGGCACTCCAGGCAGAGATTTCGAGGCCCGGCTGCGGGACAACCTGTCCATCGAGCCTGCGGGTGAAGCGATCGAGTTCGTCGTCACAAGAAGGTTCACCGGCGCGCCCCTGGCTTCGTCCAAAATCAGAGTTCCTCTGAATGAGGACGCATACCGGGAGTTCAGTGGCCTCATCACGGGGCTTCGGGTGGAGTCCGGCCAGGTTTTCGTGCCGGATCATCGGTACATCGTCGAAAGGCGAAACTCCCGCCGGTTTGAGGAAGGCACGCGTGTCGAGGCCTATCGCTTTCACGATGAGCAGTGCATGCTCCTCGCCTTCTTCAAGCCCGGTGCCGAGGTTCCCTGGAACGTCATCTTCTACAAGTTGGAAGAGCATCAGTTGATGATCTCGGCCAGAGAGCAACGCGATTTGGAGCGCCGGCTTTGGAACAAATATCACTACCGCCGCAGGTTCGGGCTCATCTGGCGCGCGAAAATCGACGCCGATGCTCTGTTTGAACAAGCTAACCGGGCGTACCGTTCCGGCCGACTCGACCGCGCCCGCCTTCTCCTGCAGGGTGACTTCACGATGGGCACGGCCTTATTGCGCCGCAGGGTGACGCTCCTGCGGAAAGCCGTCCGCCACGCCGCTGCCCGGCGCCGGATGCCGGACCCCACGGCCAAGCGCAGCCTTCAGAAGAGGAAAGCGATGCGCTCGCAAGAAGGGGCTCGCGACGGCAGAAAGGCGGCGCAGCTACAAGGTGCGCTCCGTGAGCTTGAGAATGTGATTGCGGACTTGCGACTCGCTCTCCAGGAGATTCGCCTGCGCGAGTTTCGCGGGTACGTTTCGTTGGCGGTCTCCGAAGTGGAGAGGCCTGAAAACGACGGCCCCGGCTTCCGCCACGTGCCCAACATCATGATGGAGGTGGATGAATATGTTCAGCGCTACGTCACTGACGTCCTGGCCCCACGCCTCGAATCCCTGCGCGATCGGTTCTTGGACGCCGCCGCTTCCCCGGACTTCAGCCATCTGGCGGCTCGGTTGGCCGAGTTTTCGGCCACCACGCTCAAGAAGGCGCGCAGGCAGATACGCACCCTGGGGGGGCGCGAGGGCTTGATCAGCGGCTGGCAGGATGTCCCTGGGGCCAACAGGGCATCTGCGCGCCGGGAGCTCGGCAGCGTCGACCGTCTCATCGGTCAGATCCAGGAAGCCATGGTGCCCAGGGCCGAACGGGGCCACCCGGATTGGACGCGCTTTAAAACGGAGGTACGCTCCTGGCTCCGCAAGCCGGATGAATCGCCCCTGCCTGCGATCTTTCACCTTTCGGTCGAGCCCTCGCGGGAGAAGCGCGAGCTTTATTTCACGAGCAAGGCGTTTCTACGCCTGCCGTGGCGGATGGCCGCGAAGACGCTCGTTTTGAAACCCGACTACTCCCACGTCGACCCCTCCGTGCAGGTGATCCGCGTCTACGAAGGGCACGTGGCGCCCGGCAACTACCGGTTTGCTTTCGTGCTGACCGGAAACAAGCGCTTTGTCTCAAGCGCCCGGCGCATTCGCCCGGCAGAGGACCTGTCGTTCACACACCCGCTCTTTCCCGGTTGCCTGTTTGCCGTCAGCCCCAAGCCGGGATTCCGGCGCGAAACGCCCCACAACCTCTTCCGCTTCATGACCGACGAGCGCGACCGCATCGTGCGGATCGCGCACAAGCATGACCCGAAGGGATCAGTGCCCTTTTATCCGGTCTTGGACACCTACGGCGGAAAGTTCCGCGGCGCCGTCTTGATGCTGGGCGGCACATTACGTTTGAGCACGCACAAGCTCCGGGGCGTGTTGCCGGGCGTGCCGCTGCACGCGCGGCGCGACAAGGACAGAAAGCTGCAGGCATGGTATGTGAAGGTGAACGGCAGGCGCATCGAACTGGCGGCGGAAGCTTTGCCGGACACGCTGGATGAAGATGATCTGCCCGGAGCGAAGACGGCTGACCTGGTCATGGACGGGCGCTGGCCCATAGAGGCGCGCCTGAGCCGTGCCATCCGCACGCTCGTTTTGAAGCGCGGTCGTGACGGAATTCTCGACGATGTGGCGTCCAAGAGCTTCTCGAATCGCGGGGCCGGCCACTTTACAGGGTCCATCCTTCGCTTTGAAGTGGGTGAGAACGGGATAGGGTCGCCCATCCCGCCGCATACAAAGGTGCCCGTGGCCGAGCGTGCGAAGAAGCGCAGGTGGGGGACGGCGGCGCTCGTCAACGGCGTGATGGTGCGCACAGACGTGTGGAGCCGGCCTCCGCCGCCGGATGTCTATGAGTTTGCTGAGGACCCGGCCGGCCGCACCGTCGTCGGACTTAAGAAGATCCCGCTCCCGGATGGCGCCCGCCGCCGCAGCCAACAGCCGCAAAAACCCGCCTTCTGGAAGCCCTCCGAGACGCATCCCTTCGTGGTGCTGGGCACGTTTGCCTACAAGCCGAGCAAATCTTACAAGGGCCGCATCCCGGCCGAGGAATACCGCAAGCACACGGGCACGATCCAAGGCCTGCGGGTGGCCAAGGGCATCAATCACATGGGTGTGGTCAACCTTCCGGAAGAGGGCCGCGCGCGCAAGGGCTTCAGGGTCCCGCAAGCGTACGTCAACTACACGGCGGAGGTGCTCCGCTCGAAGCAGCGAGCCTGCAAGCAGGACTGCGGCGGCGGCAACTACCTCCGGCTCTACAACCCCGGGAGCCCCAGCTACCTGCTCGCCGTCCAGCGCATCGAGCGCCGGATCTACCACTCGTTCTGACTG